>JADZAK010000090.1 GCA_020852595.1 Rhodospirillaceae bacterium | reverse complement strand
TTGCGATCCTCTCGGGCGCGCTTCCCTACACCCTCGAGATGTATGCCTTGCGGCGGTTGCCGACGCACACCTTCGGCACCTTGATGAGTCTCGAACCGGCGCTTGGCGCCGTCACCGGATTTATCCTGATGCGGGAGACCCTCGCGCCGCTGCACATCGGTGCGATTTTGATCGTTGTTCTCGCGTCGGCCGGCGCGACCTTCACGATCAAGCACAAGGCCGAGCTCCATCTGCCCGATTGATCCCTTGAGAAATCCTCACGCCCGGCATTGAGAAAATACCCTTTGCCGGGACGGGGGCGGAAAAGGGATCATGGGACCCTTAGGGGGCTATATTTTCCATATTTTTCAATCATCTGTGAACTTTGGACGGGAGAGCCAACGTGCCTAAAACGGGATTCGCTGCCCTCGCGCTGATGTCCTGCCTTGCCGCGCTGCCGGCCGCCGCCGCGGACACGCTTCCCGCGGCGCCCGACGCGGCCCGCTACAAGTTCGATGCCGCGTGGCCGAAACTGCCGCTGCCCAACAAGTGGGCCATGGGTGGCGTCGGCGGCATCTTTGTCGACAGCCGCGATCATGTGTGGGTCCATGCCGCGACCCGCGACGTTCCGAACTACGCGCGCGGCGCCGAGCAGTCGCCGCCGGCCGGGGATTGCTGCGTGGCCGCGCCGCCGGTCATCGAGTTCGATGCCGAAGGCAACGTCGTTCAAGGCTGGGGCGGTCCGGGGAAGGGCTACCAGTGGCCGTCCTATGCCCACGGCCTGTATGTCGACCATAAAGGCAACGTCTGGATCGGCGGCAGTCAGACGCGTGAAGGCCAGGACAAATCGCCGGCCGACGGCCAGGTGTTGAAGTTCACCCATGACGGCAAATTCCTGATGCAGATCGGCTCCGCCGGTCCGTCCAAGGGCAGCCTCGATACGACGCAGCTTTCCGGCCCGTCCAACATGGTGGTCGATCCGCAGGCGAACGAGGTCTACATCTCCGACGGTTACGGCAATCACCGCGTCATCGTGTTCGACGCGGATTCGGGAAAGTTCAAGCGCCAGTGGGGCGCTTATGGAAAGCCGCCGACGGACAACGATATCGGCCGTTACGATCCCGCCGCCCCGCCGGCGCAGCAGTTCCGCATCGTGCACTGCGTCCGTATCGCAAAAGACGGTCTCGTTTACGTCTGCGATCGCCTGAATAATCGTGTGCAGGTGTTCAAGAAGGACGGCACGTTCGTCAAAGAATACATCTACCGCAAGGAAACCCGTGGCTCGGGCGCCGTCGGCACGATCGAGTTTTGGCCGGATGCGAAACAAAGCCTCATGATCATGAACGATCCGGGTAATTTCCGGATCCATTTCGTTCGCCGCGAGGACGGTCAGGTGTTAAGTTCCTTCGGCCATTACGGGACCTACGGCGGCGAACTCGACCGCAACCACGAGGCCGTGGTGGACTCGAAGGGGAATATCTACGTTTCGGAAGACCGCCGCGTTCAAAAGTTCAAATACGCGCCGAACTGAAACGTCACGCACAACAGGAGAGCATCATGAAACGCACCGTAGCTTTTTCAGCGGCGATGATTCTGGCGGCGGGAGTTGCTTTCGCGCAGCAGGGCCAGAAGCCCGATCCGCGCTCCATGGGCGGCGGCGACTGCGCCAAGAGCGCTTATAACTGTAAGGACGCCGCCAACCCGCTGCCGAAGGTCGACACGGTGTGGCTGGAAGAGATGACCTGGATGGACGTCCGCGACGCCATGAACGCGGGCAAGAAGACCATCATCGTCTCCACCGGCGGGATCGAGCCGAACGGCCCTTGGCTGGCCCTCGGCAAGCACAATTATGTGATGCGCGCCAACTGCGACGCCATCGCCCGCAAGCTCGGCAACGCGCTTTGCGCGCCGATCGTGCCGTTTGTGCCGGAAGGCAACCTCGACACCAAGACCGGCCACATGGGCACGCCCGGCACCATCAGCATGCGCCCGGCCAGCTATGAAGCGATGCTCACGGATATCGTCGACAGCTTCCGCGTCGGCGGTTTCGAGAACATCGTCATGATCGGCGACAGCGGCGGCAACCAGAACGGCATGAAAGCGGTCGCGGCCAAGGCGAACGCCGACGGCAAGAGCAAAGCCTTCGTCGTGCATATCCAGGAATACTACGACTACGAAAGCGTCGAGGAGTTTCTCCGCCAAAAGGGCGTGATGAAGCCGAAGGGCTCGCCCACCGACGAACTGCACGACGATCCGTCGATCACCATGAACATGATGGTCACCGATCCGGAATCGGTGCGCTGGGCCGCGCGCACGAAAGCGGGCAAGGCGACCATCGACGGCGTTTCGATCGCCGATAAGGACAAGGCCGTGCAGATCGGCAAGGAGATCGTCGCGTTCCGCGCGAACGCGACCGCCGAACTGATCAAAAAAGCCATCGCGGCCAAAGCTAACTAAGTTTCTGTTTTCGAGAAGTCGGGGGGACCGATGCTGGACTATATCGTTATCGCACTCTACATGCTGGGCATGATCGGGATCGGCGTGTGGGCGACCAAACGCTCCAAGAACGATGAGGATTTCCTCGTTGCCGGCCGCCGGCTCGGTCCTCTGCTTTACTCCGGCACCATGGCGGCGGTCGTCCTGGGCGGCGCCTCGACGGTCGGCGCGGTCGGGCTCGGGTATCAGTACGGCATTTCCGGCGCGTGGCTGGTCTTCTCGATCGGTTGCGGACTTCTGCTGCTGAGCCTCGCCTTCGCGGCCTGGATCAATCGTCTCGAAGTCTACACCGTCGCGCAGATGTTCGAGCTGCGCTACGGGCCCGGCGCGTCGCTGCTCACCGGCATCGTGATGGCCGCTTACACCTTCATGCTTTCGGTGACATCGACCGTCGCGTACGGCACGATTTTCGGCGTGTTGTTCGAGTTGGACCGCGTGCCCGCGATCCTGCTCGGCGGCGGCGTCGTGATCGCCTATTCGGTGCTCGGCGGCATGTGGTCGATCACGCTGACGGACTTCGTCCAGTTCATCGTCAAGACCATCGGGATTTTCTTCATCATGCTCCCGATCCTTCTGGTCAAAGCGGGCGGCTGGGAAGGCATGCACGCGGCACTGCCCGAGACCGCGTTCTCCATCACGCATATCGGCACCCAAACCATCATCACCTACTTTGTCGTCTACTTCCTCGGTCTCGTCATCGGCCAGGATATCTGGCAGCGCGTCTTCACCGCGAAGAGCGAAGGGGTCGCCAAGTGGGCCGGATTTACCTCGGGCGTGTATTGCATCCTCTACGCGTTCGCGGGCGCGCTCATCGGCATGTGCGCGAAGGTGCTGCTGCCGAACATTGAAGTGCGCGACACCGTCTATCCGACCATTGTCGAATATGCGTTGCCGGCGGGTATCGCGGGCCTCGTCATGGCCGCGGCGCTCTCGGCCATCATGTCGACCTCGAGCGGCGCTCTCATCGCGACCGCGACCGTCATGAAGGAAGACATCGTCGACAAGCTTGTTCCGTCGAAGGCGGGCGCCGCCACGCCGCATGGGGAGCGGGACGAAGTCCGCAACAGCCGAATCTACATCCTGATCTTCGGCATCCTGATGATCGCGGCCGCCTGCGTGGTGCGCGGTGTCGTCGAAGCCCTCACCATCGCCTACGACATTCTGGTCGGCGGCCTGATGGTGGCGATCATCGGCGGCTTCCTGTGGCCGCGCGGCACCATCAAGGGCGCGCTTGCCAGCATCATCGCCGGCACGGGCCTCACGCTCGGCACGATGTTCGTGATGAAGGACGTCTTCGCCAATGAGCCGATCTTCTACGGGATCGTCGGCAGCCTCGTCGTCTACGTGGTCGTCAGCCTGATGACCGCCCCGACGCCGGCGGCCATCCGCGACGAGTGGAACCGCCGCAAGGCGACCAAGCGCGAAGACGTCGTCCCCGCGGCCTGACGCGCTTTCAAAAGCAAAACGGGCTCCCGTGAATCCACGGGAGCCCGTTTTCTTTTTTGGAGCCGGCTTAAGGCTCGATCAGGTGCCACTTCCCGTCTTCGCCGTCGCCGAGGCGCAGCTCGGGACCGTCGTGGAAGCGCATATAGACCGGCCGGGTCTTGTAGGCCCATTGCAGGGTGCCGTCGTCGCGCTTCATGATCGTCCAGTGGCCCATGGGCTTGTCTTCGTCGTGGGCCCACAGCGGCGGCCACACGCCCTGACAGCCGCGGCCGCAATTCGATTTGCTGGGCTGGTCTTCATCGTAGACGTAGAGCGGCATCAGGCTCGGAAAGCGCCGATAAACCCACTTTCCCGGTTCGCCTTCGCTCAGCGCCACGGCGCCTGGATGTTCCTCGCTCCCCTTCGGGGGGTCGGATGCGGCGAATGCGGTGGTGGCGACGGAGAGCAAGACCACGCAACTGGTCGACAACCCGAGTGCCAATGTTCTCATTTTGAGCCTCCCCTGATCGTATGCCAGCGCCGGAACCGGCGGCACAAGAAGGTGAAAATATAGCGCGTCGCGCGGCCGCGCACCATATCAACGCTGCGTGAGGGGGAGCGCGTATGCGTTACAAATCCGTGGGTTAGCGGCGGGCAGCCCCTTCCCAACGCACCCATTCACTCCAATAATGCCCCCTTGAGACCGCCGGGAGGGATGCCCGGCGCGGGGAGGGGGCAATCGAATGGTCAGGCGACGGGCATCGGCCGTCGTGAGGACGGCTGCGTGCCATGCGGCCGCGATCGCGCTTTTTCTCGTTCAGGTGGCGCCCGCCGCCGCGGCCTCCGGCACCGAGTCGATCACCGTGACCATCGGCGGCCGCGCCAATCAGTTCTTTTTCGTGCGCGACGACACCGACGATCCCCGCGCGCCGGTCGAGCGCACCAACGCCACCGGCATGTTCAACTATTCCCGTCTGACCATCGATGGGCGAATTCCCTTGGGCGACGATCTCGCGGTCCGCGGCAGCGCGCGTTTCATCGCCAACTCGCGCCAACCCGACAACACCGACGAGGTCTACATCGAGCTCTTCGGAAGTTTCGGACGCCTGCAGTTCGGCGATCGCCGGGCCGCCAACGCCGGCATGATTGAATCCGTGGCGCCCCAGGCGTTCTTGCATATGGACGACGAGATTATTTCGTCCGCCGTCCGCCCGCGCGCCGAAGTGCAGATGCGTGACGGCCTGACGTTCAAGCGTTTCACACGCAACGCGGCCGGCGTGGTTTATCAGTCGCCACGCTGGAATACGTTCGACATCGCGGTCGGCTATTATCCGAACGGCGATACGCCGATCAGCACCGTGCAACGCATCCGTACCAAGAACGGCAGCGAGTCGACGATCAGGAGCGTCGGGACCCTCGGGGATGGGATCCGTTACCGCGTGCTTGCCGGCTACCATCAGGCGGAGGCGTCGCTGGTCCCGGAGAAAATCTCGGCCTGGAACGCGCTCGCCGATCTGTTCGTCGGCCCCTTTGAAATCAGCGGCACGTACATACATGTGGCGCCGATTTTCGGACTGCGGGAACGGAACTGGGCGGGCGGCGCGATGTATGTAACAGGCCCGTGGATGCTATCCGGTGATTTTCGTCAGGCCGTCCGCAAGCGCGAACTCGGCGGCATGACTTTTGATAAAGTCGAGCGCCTGACATTTCAGGCCGCCTATAAGCTTGCGCCCGGCATCAATCTCGGCGGCGCTCTTTTCCAGTCGTTCCAGCGCGATTCGGCGAGCCTGGTCTGGCGCAGCCGGGGCGCCATCCTCGGGCTCACGGTCGCTTTCTAGCTTCTGCCCGGGATGAGGCGCGGCTATCCTCCCCGCTTCGCCGATGCCATTGGGAGGACATCATGAAGACATTGAATATGATCGCGGGAGCGCTGGCCTGTGCGTTCGTTGCGCCGTCTCTTGCGTCAGGCGCCGAGGCCGTCAAAACGGCCAACATCGCCGAACGCGGCTTGAAGCCGGCCGACTTTCCGCGCTGGCATCAAGTCGTGCCGAATGTCTACGCCTATGAAGACAAGCTGACGTCCGCGGGCCAGACCCTCACGACCAACAGCCTCATCGTCGTCACCACCGACGGTGTCGTCATTGTCGACGGGCAGGACAATATCGAGCAGGGCAAGGCGATGGTGGCGAACATCAAGAAGATTACGCCTCAGCCGGTGAAATACATGATCATCGCGTCCGATCACGTGGACCATGTCGGGGCGAACCCCGCGCTCAAGGAAGCCTGGCCGAACATGGTGTTCATCTCCACGCCGGCCTCCAAGAAGACGATGGAAGCGCAGAAGCGTGAAATTCTGGCCAGCGAACTCGTCACCGACAAACGCGATCTGAAAGTCGGTGGTACCGATATCCAGATCCTGAACCTCGGCCGCGGCCATACGGGCGGCGATCTCGTGGTCTATCTTCCGCAAAGCAAGGTCATGTTCATGTCCGAGCTTTATGACCGCTATGTCTTCCCGCCGATGGTCTCGGGCTTCCCCAGCGAGTGGGTCGCGACCATCAAGAAGGCGCAGGCGATGGACGTCACCTGGTACATCCCCGGCCACGGTTTCACCGACAGCGATGCGCCGACGTTGAAAGCGGATCTGGGCGAATATCTGAAGGCGACCGAGCATGTGATCTCGGAAGCCAAGCGCCTTCGCGCGGCGGGCCTGACTTGCGAAACGGAAAAGAACTGCCCCGCGCACGAGAAAGCCAACTGGGGCTCTTACACCGCGTGGACCCTGTATCCGCAGCAGGCGCCGCGCGCGCTCGCCCGTGTGTATATGGAAATGGACGGCAAACTGCCGAAGTAGACGTTCGGAACGCGGCGGACTATCGACCGGCCTTGTGCAGGTCCCCGGCCTTGTGCAGGTCCATGGTCCGCTGCGCTTGCTTCAGGTGAGGCAGGTCCAGCATCACGCCGTTGAGTGAAGCCACCCCGGATTCCGGGCTTTCAAACGCCTTGATGACCTGCTGCGCATGCGCGACTTCTTCCGCCGAAGGTTTGAAGCCCTCGTGGATGACCGCGACCTGCGCCGGATGAATGGCGAGTTTGCCGTTCCAGCCTTGCCGGCGGATGTCTTGGCAAGCCGCCAGCAACTTCTTCTCGTCCTTGAAATCCGTGTGCGGCGTATCGATCGCCTGCACGCCCGCCGCTTTCGCGGCCAATAGGGTCAGCGACTGCGCCAGCTTGTAGGTGAAATCGAACGCGCCCGTCTCATCGGTGTTGCCGGCCGCGCCGAGATCGGCCGCGAGGTCCCACGGTCCCCACGAGAGGCCCGCAAGACGCGGGGAAACGCCTTTTGCGTATTCGGCGGCGGACAGTACGCCGATCGCGGTTTCCCCTGAAATCGCGACGATCGCGGTCGCCGTTTTAAGGCCGGCGCGGCGTTCGTGCTCTTCGAGTTTCTGGGCGAGGGACTGGACCGCCGCCGGGCCCGTGGCTTTCGGAAGCACGATGCCGTCGGGCGCTCCGGCCATGATGGCCGCGAGGTCCCGCATCGGTGCATCGGACTCCAGCGGATTGATGCGTACGAACAGTTTGCTCTTCCGTGAGCCGGGCGCGCGCGCTTTCAGGAATTCGGCGGTAAGGGCGCGGCCGGCGTCTTTACGCGCGGCGGCCACGGAATCCTCGAGGTCGAGGATGAGGGCGTCGGCGGCGATTTCATCGGCTTTCGCGAGCTTCTTTTCGCTATCGCCGGGGATGAACAGCATCGAGCGCAGAAGCATGGGAACGCCGTTTACTTCGGCTTGCGCAGCATGAGGGCGGAGCGTTTGCACGACCCCACCAGCTCTTCACGCTGATTGTAGGCGCGGTGCGCGAAGACGACGATGCCGTTGTCGGGGCGCGACTTGCTTTCCCGGATCTCCAGGACTTCGCTTTCAATGCGGATGGTGTCGCCGTGGAAAAGGGGTTTGGGGAAACGGACTTCATCCCAGCCCAGGTTGGCGACCGCTGTACCAAGCGTCGTGTCGCCGACCGAAATGCCCACCATGAAGGACAGTGTCAGGCAGCTGTTGACCAGCCGCTGGCCGTACTCGCTTTTTTTCATCGCTTCTTCGTCGAGATGAAGCGCCGCCGGATTATGCGTCAGGGCCGTGAGGAAGACGTTGTCGGCCTCGGTGATGGTGCGGCGAATGGCATGCTGGAACTTCATGCCAACGGTGAATTCCTCGAAGTAAAGCCCGGCCATCGACGCCCTCGGTTGGTTGCTTTCGGTCAACCACAGCTATACCGCTTTGAAGCCGGGATCAATCTGCAAGGCCGCTTAGAAGGTGCGCGAAATCTTCGCTACAAAGCGCGAATCGCAATGGGTTCCGCAAATCGCCTTCGCATCGGTGTCGTAGTAACGGGCGTCGAGATTGAACCAGTCGTAGACCTTGAAGGTCGCCCCGGCGTTCCAATCGCTGTAATTCACGCGGTCTTCCATGAACGAGTGGCCCACGCCGGCGCTGATGGTCATCATCTCCGCCACAGGCACCGTGACGTCGGCGCTGTAATAGAGCGTCTGGTCGTTGAGCAGCGGGCCGTAGTCGTCGGTCGTATAGGCCATGCCGAGGTTCACGGCGGCGGGCCCGAAGTCGTATCCCGCGTCGACGTGGACATCCCAGAAGCTCTGTCCGCTCACGGTCGTCTCGGGATACCAATAGTAGGTGGCGCCGATTTCATAGCTGAACGCGTCAATTCGTCCGCGGTAGCCGGTGAAGAAGTCGAACTCCATGCTCGCGTCGTTCCCAAATTCGACGCTCGACCCCCAAATTCCGGCGTAGATGCCGGTTCCGCTCTCCCAGTCGAGGCCGCCCTGGATCGCCGGGTTTTGGTTGCTCAGCGAAATTCCGCGAACGATGTAGTCGCTGACGATCGCGATATTGCCGGTGAATGTCCCCGGCAGCGGATTTGTGTCCTGCGCGTGCGCGTGAGCCGGAATAACGAGCGCGAAGCCGGACGCGAGCAGGCCGGCGCGTAAAGCGTTGGCGTACATATATAAGGTATCCCCCAGATCCCGGGGCGTACATTACTCGGCGGCGCTTTCATGACAAGGGGATGTCGATGCGCCTTCGCGGGATTTCACCTCAAAATCTGTGGTTCGCGGCAGATTCAGTCGCGCGGCATTCGAATTCGCGGCTCAATTGGACAAATAGACCCTGGTTCCTCTTTTAGACTTCGCCGACACTTCGCGTGGGAGAGCCAAGGGGCAGATTGAATGGCGTCCGCGGGGGGAACTGCGGCCGGCGAGCGCAAGCTCATCGCGACCGGTGTTTTCTTCCGGGCGTTGACGATTTTCGCATGTGGCTTCGTGAACATCTCTTGACGCCTCTTCGACGGAGGCGCTCGCGACCGGCTACATTTTCAAGGACGACAACAGGGTCGGCGCGTCGTGCGTCAACACATGTTTGTGACCCATCCTCCGGCTGCTTTGCCGCCGGGCGCGCGGTCGTGATATGGCTGTTACATTGCGTTTACCCCTGGGAGGAGCCCTGATGCGTATTCTTAAAGTTGCTGCCCTCGCGCTGGCACTGTCGCCCGCGATTTCCATGAGCCACGCGGCCTATGCCGCGGCGGCCAACCAGTCGATCGAATTCGAGAAGATGACCTGGCCGGAAGTCAAAGCGGCGCTCGCGGCCGGCAAGACGACGGCCCTGTTCTACACGGGCGGCGTCGAGCAGCGCGGTCCGCAGAACGGCAACGGCGGTCACAACCTGATGGCCCAAGCCACGGTGAAGATGATCGCCGAGCGCCTGGGCAACGCCATCGCGATGCCGGTCATGCCGTTCACTCCGAATAACGCCAGTGCGGACCTGCCGGGCACCATCGGCCTGACGCCGGAACTCCTCGGCGCGGTCCTCGAACGCATCTCCGAGCAGGCCATCCAGACCGGTTTCAAGAACGTCGTCATCATGGGCGACCATGGCGGCGGTCAACCGAAGGTCTATCAGGACGTCGCGGCCAAGCTTGAAGCGAAGTACGCCCCGCAAGGCATCCACGTCTTCTATTGCGACGACGTCTACATCAAGGCCGGCGCCGACTTCGACAGGATCCTCGCCGAGCGCGGCTATCCGGCCACGTCGCACGGCGGCATCACCGATACGTCGCTGATGATGTACCTCGACAAGAACAACGAATACGTGCGCCGCGAACTCGTTCCGGTGACCAACGGCGATCCGGTGCCGAAGGCAGGGGAGAAGCCGGTGCGTACGCTCAACAACGGCATCACGGGTGACCCGCGCCGTTCGACCGCCGAACTCGGCAAGGAAGAGCTTGAGCACAAGGTCGGCTTCGCGGTGAAGCAGATCCAGGGCTTCATTCCGCCGAAAAAATAGCGTCCTCATCCGATGCGCGAAGGGCGGGAGCTAAAAGGTCCCGCCCTTTTTCTTTGCGCGGTCAACGGCGGTTTTTATAGCCTGGCTGCTTTATGCAGGAGCGAGACTAAATCGACTGCAAAAATGTCACTTCAAACAAAATCATGCGTGAAACCCACTGATTCGATTAAGTTTGCATGAACTTTTCCTATTGAAATCGCTACCAATTAAGTCCGATGATCTGACGCTGCATTGCACCCGTGGGGGTGTTTTGCAGCGGTGTGTAACTGTTGCTGACTCGCCTTCTTGCTATCCGACGCCGGCGTCAAATTGGGGGACGCCGTTATTGGGGGACGTCGATGTTGCGCATAATCACGACCTTCTCTTCACGCCAAATTTCTTCGTGCCGCCCGTCTGTGTATTCGCGCGGTGCCGCCGCGCGCGTGCATGCCGCGTCGGTTTGCATTGCGCAAGACCGGCAAAGTAACCGGTCGGCTTGACGGCCTACAGGGCCGGCGCGGCGCCAAAGTCGTTTTGCGTTTGTGAGGGTGGTGCATACCGCCGAGTGTTACGTGACGAAAAGGGTGTGGTGTCAGCAGGCACTACAAAATCAAAAGGGGAATAGTCCTATGATGAAGCTTTCATACGGTCTCAATACGAAGCGCCGGGTATTGACCTCGGTCAGCGCGGTCGCTCTGGCTGCGGCGGTGTCCAGCGCGGCCTTCGCGCAAGAACAGCTTGCGCAGGCACAGCCCGCCGCCGCTGCTTCTCTCGATGAAATTGTCGTGACCGGTTCGCGCGTTGTCCGCGACGGTTACGAAGCTCCGACGCCGGTCTCGGTGCTCGGCGCCGCCGAACTCCAAAACATGGCGACCGCCAACATCGCCGACGCCGTCAACCGCTTGCCGGCGCTGGCCAACAGCTTGTCCACGCGCGGGACGTCGTCCACCGCCGATATGACCGGCGGTATCAACAACCTGAACCTGCGCGGGATCAACCCGACGCGCACCCTGGTGCTGATCGACGGCAAGCGCGTGGTCGGCTCGACCCTCGCCGGCTTCAACAACAACAACGGCGCGGTGGACGTGAACACCGTTCCGACCGGTCTCGTCAGCCGCGTCGACATCGTCACCGGCGGCGCCTCGGCCGCTTATGGTTCGGACGCGCTCGCGGGGATCGTGAACTTTGTGTTCGACAAGGAATTCACCGGCATCAAAGGTGACGTCCAGGGCGGTATCACCACCTACGGCGACAACGAGAACTACAAGGTCTCGCTCACGGCCGGCGTTCCGTTCGCGGGCGGCCGCGGTCACCTTCTGGTGTACGGCGAAAACGGTTTCGAAAACGGTGCGCGCCGCGAAAACCGTCCGCACTCCGACCGCACCCTCGCCATCGTGCAGAACCCGGCCTGGGGCACCTTGGCCGGACAAAGCCTGACCGTTCCGCAGTTCATCACCGCGACCAATGTCTCGATGGCGAACGCCACGTACGGCGGCTTGATCGTCAACTGCGCCACGCCGGCCGGCGGACAAGCCTATAACCTGACGGATCGCCAGTGTCCGTTGCGCGGCACGCAGTTCCTTGAAGGCGGCACGCCCGCGCCCTATCGCTTCGGCACCTTGACGGGCCTGAACGCGACGCAAACGGCGGCCGGTCAGCTCATGATCGGCGGCGATCAGACCAACCGCATCGACCGCATCTCGCCGATCGTCACGCAGCTCACGCGCGCCAATGCTTATGTCCGCGCCAGCTACGACCTTGCCGACAACGTCAACGCCTTCGCGGAATGGGGTTGGGCTTACACGCTGAACCGTTCGGAAACCTCGGTTCCGCAATTCCAGTTCGGCCTCACGATCGCGCAGGACAACGCCTTCGTCCCGACCTCGGTGCGCAATCAGATGGTTGCACTCGGTGTTACGAACTTCACGCTGGGCACGACGGCCTTCGGTACGCCCGGCAATACCGGCATGCACGGCTTCGGGAATAAGAACGAACGTATCCAGCGCCGTTATGTCGCGGGCCTCGAAGGTAATTTCGACGCCATGGACACCAACTGGAAGTGGGATGCCTACTATCAGAAGTCCACGACGCACGCGTCCGTCCGCACGCCCGACAACGTCCTCAGCGGCCCGGGTTCGGCCGTGTTCCGCTCGGCGGTTGACGCGGTCGTCAATCCCGCCAACGGCCAGATCGTCTGCCGCGTGAATATCGACACCAATCCGGCCAACGACATGCCGGGCTGCGTGCCCTTCAACGTGATGGGTGTGGGCGTCAATTCCCAGGCCGCGATCGACTACGTGACCGGCACAGGTTACGCGCTCATCTACCTCCAGCAGGACGTGATGGCCGCCAGCGCCGCCGGTGAGCCGTTCTCGTCTTGGGCGGGTCCGGTCTCGCTCGCGTTCGGCGCCGAACACCGCACGGAGAAGGTCGGTGGCCTCGCGTCCGACCGTGACATCAATCGTTGGTGGTTCGCGGGTAACTTCACGGCTTCCGCCGGCAAGTACAACGTGACGGAAGGTTTCGTGGAAACCGTCATTCCGCTCGCCGCCGAAGAAAGCTGGGCGAAGAAGCTCGACCTCAACGGCGCCGTGCGCGCGACCGACTATTCGACGTCCGGTTACGTCACGACATGGAAGGTCGGCGCCACCTGGACGCCGGTCGACGACATCACGTTCCGCGCCACGCGTTCGCGTGATATTCGCGCTCCGAACCTCGGCGACCTCTATCTCGCCGGCCGTTCCGGCACGGGCGTCGTCATCGACCGTACCAACGGTCAGCAGACCTCGATCGTGACCCGCCAGGGCGGTAACCCGAACCTGCTGCCGGAAAAGGCGAACACCACCGGTCTCGGTGTGGTGTTGCAGCCGCAGTTCCTGCCGGGCTTCGGCGCGTCGGTGGACTTCTTCAACATCGACATCTCCGGCGCTATCGTCACCGTCGCCCAGCAGACCATCGTCGACCGCTGTCAGCTGGAAAACGTGACGCAGCTCTGCAGCCTGATCGAACGCAGCCCGTCGACCGGCCTGATCACCGGCGTCAGCACGCTTCCGGCCAACGTCGCTTCGCAGTCCGCGCGCGGTTTCGACTTCGAAGCCAGCTACAGAATGCCGCTCGCCGATCTCAACGAAGATTGGGGCGGCAGCCTGAACTTCCGCGTTCTCGCCACGATGTACACCAAGCTCGAGACGGTGGACGGCGCGAACATCCTGCGCGGTGAAGGCGTGAACGCCGGCGGGGCCGGCGGTCTGGCCGCCACCAACGGGATCTTCGCTCCGGACGTGAAGTACTTGCTCTCGGTCGGTTATACCAGCGAGAGCGGCTTCTCGGGCACGATCTCGGCGCGCGGCTTCACCGGCGGTGTGTACAACAACAACTTCGTGTACTGCACCACCGGCTGCCCGGCTTCGACCGCGAACAACCCGACGGTGGGCTTCGAAAACAAGACGCCCGGCGACTTCGACGTCGATCTCGCGCTCAACCAGAAGCTCATGGAAGACAAGATCGAAGTCTTCTTCGCGGTGGACAACCTGTTCAACTCCGATCCGGCGCTGATCGCGGCCACCTTCAACAACGGCTTCTATCAGGGTCTCGCGAACTCGAACTACGACCAGGTTGGACGTTCGTTCCGCGTTGGCACGCGGTTCCACTTCTAAAGACCGATGTTAAAGCGAAGGGAGGCAGAAATGCCTCCCTTCGTTCTTTCGGCGGCTTCGACTTTTCACCGTTCGCTTTTTTGCACCGGGGACGTGAAGATGGCGTATCGGCAGCTGACAGCCGCGGCATTGATGCTCTCATTGACCGTTGGCGCCTGTTCTCGCGAAGAACCGGCCAAGCCCTACGCCGTAGAGGACGTTCCGCTCTCCCAGATTTCAGCCGATCTCGCGGCAGGCGCCACCACCTCGGCCGCCGTCACGCAGGCTTATATCGAACGCATCAGGATGTACGACGCACCTCTTAAGGCCGTCATCATGGTGGCGCCCGACGCGCTTCAACAGGCCGCCGCATCGGACCGGCGCCGCCAGGACGGGAAAGCGTTGGGTCCTCTCGACGGAATCCCCATCCTTCTCAAGGACAATATCGACGCGCTGGGTATGCCCACGACCGCCGGCTCTTACGCGCTGGAGCACAATGTCCCCACGCAAGACGCGGACCTGACGCACCGATTGCGCGAAGCGGGCGCGATTATCCTCGGTAAGGTCAATACCAACCAATTCGCCGGGTTGCGTACGACGCAAGGCCTCCTCGGCAGCACCGTGGGCGGCATGCCGCACAATCCCTACGACCTCGCGCGTACCCCGGCGGGTTCCAGCAATGGCTCGGGCATCGCCGCGGCGGTCAGTTTCTCCGCCGCGACCGTTGGGACGTGCACCACGGGATCGGTGATCGGTCCCGCATCGCTCATGGGCCTCGTGAGTATGCGCCCGACGATCGCGTTGATTTCGCGCGGCGGGATCGTGCCGATCAGTCTAGGCCAGGACACCGCCGGCCCCATGGCGCGCAATGTCACCGATGCGGCGATGATGATGAACGTGATGGCGGGCGCCGGCGCGCGTGATGCCGCAAGCGCCGAGGCCGACGCGCATAAAACCGACTACGTGAAAGCGCTCTCGACAGACGCGCTCAAGGGACAGAAAGTCGGCGTCATTCGCGGAATGGCGGGCTATTCGGATGTCACCAGGTCCTTGTTCGACGAAGCGGTGAATGTGCTCGCGGCGCAGGGCGCGGAACTCGTGGATATTCCAGCCGATATTTTCGAGGACTTGAGCCAAGAACAGCGCACGATCCTCATTTACGACTTCAAGCAAGACCTGAACGCCTATCTTGCCGCGGCCGCGCCGGCGCAAAAGGTGCGCACCATGACGGACCTCGTCGCTTTCAATAAGGCCGATCCGCGCGAGAATATGTGGAGCCAAGACTTGGTCGAGGCCGCGGAGGCGACCACGGGACGTGATAACCCGGAATACGTCAACGCTTTGGCCTACGCGAAGAATAAGGCGGGCCCCGAAGGCTACGACAAGGCTTTCGGCTATGGTGTTGTCGCGGTCGTCACGCCGACCGGTCAACCCGCGGGCCTGATCCCGCCGCCGGGTACGGCCGGTCACACCATCTCCGCGCGCCCGAAAGGCAGTTCGCCGCCGTCCCCGAGCATGTACGCCGCGCTCGCCGGCTATCCCAATCTCACGGTGCCGATGGGGCAGGTCGAAGGCCTGCCTGTCGGCCTGTCCTTCATTGGACCCAGGTGGTCCGAATCTTTGCTGCTGTCTATGGCCTACGCCTACGAACAAGCGTCGCATAAACGCATCGCGCCGGCCGCCTACAAACAGGCATCAGCAACATCTAAGCAGCAGTAGGGGAGACACGTCGCCACCACTTTCAGACAAGGGGAAGACCGATGGTACAGCCGTCCTATCGCTACGTTGCGAAGCGTCATGTCCCGACCTCGGTGAGCGCGCTTGCGCTTGTCGCGGCGATCTCCAGCCCAGCATTTTCCCAAACGCAGACGGCGCAGGCTCAGCCCGCGACCGGCGCACTCGATGAAATCGTCGTGACGGGTTCGCGCATCGTGCGCGACGGCTACGAGGCGCCCACACCGGTATCGGTGCTCGGCGCGGCTGAACTCAACGCCATGGCGGCCACCAACATCTCCGACGCCGTGAACCGGTTGCCGGCGCTTTCGGGCAGCCTGACCACGCGCAACTCGTCGGGCGCGGATATGACCGGCGGGATCCAGAACCTCAATCTACGCGGTCTTTCGCCCAATCGTACGCTGGTCCTGATCGACGGCAAGCGCGTCGTCGGCGGAACGTTGGCCGGTTTCGACAACAACGGGAGCGCGGTCGACGTCAACACGGTGCCGAACGGCCTTGTTTCGCGTGTGGATATCGTGACGGGGGGCGCTTCGGCGGCCTATGGCTCGGACGCGCTTGCCGGCGTGGTGAACTTTGTTTTCGACAAGGAGTTCACGGGCGTCAAAGGCGAAATCAACGGCGGGATCACGACCCGCGGCGACGGCGAGAACTATAAGGTCGACTTGACGGTCGGCGTTCCTTTCGGCGGCGGCCGCGGTCACCTTCTTGCATTCGGCGAACACACCTACGATCACGGCATTCCCGACACCGATCGCGGCTGGAACCAGCCCAGCTTCTCGATCATCCCAAATCCGGGATACGCGGCAGGTAACGGATTGCCGCAGTACATCATGGCCGAGAATACCGGCCTCGCCACCGCCACGCCCGGCGGATTGATTCTGCAGTGTCCGGGTTATGCCACGAACGCCTGCCCGCTGCGCGGCACCATGTTCGGCGCAGGCGGATCGACCGCGCCGTTCCGCTTCGCGCCGAATTACGTGTCGGGCACCTTGATGAGCGGCGGCGACTGGGAAATCTCGCGCATCGACTATCATCCGACTCTCGCGACGCGCCTGACCCGCGCGAACGCGTATGTACGCCTCAGCTACGACCTCGCCGACAACGTCAACATGTTCGCCGAATGGGGTTACTCGTACACGTTCAACGACAGTTTGGGCAGCGTGCCGCAATTCCACCTCGGCAACATCACGGTGCGTCAGGATAACGCTTTTATCCCCACGAGCGTGCGTAATCAGATGGTCGCGCTCAATATCAGCCAGTTCACGCTCGGCACGACCAATATCGACATGCCGAAGTTCGGGAACAATAACGAGCGTATCCAGCGGCGCTATGTCGCCGGCGCCGAAGGGGCGTTTGACGCGATGGATACGTCGTGGACCTGGGACGCCTACTATCAGAAGTCGACCACCCACGCGTCCGTCCGCACCCCCGGCGATGAAATCTCGGCGAACTACACGAAGGCCAACGACGCGGTCGTGAACCCCGCGAACGGCCAGATCGTCTGCCGCGTCAACGTCGATGCGATCGCGACCAACGACGATCCGCTCTGTAAGCCCTACAACGTGATGGGGATTGGCGTTAACTCCGCCGATGCGATCAACTACATCACCGGCACGGGGTATTCGCTGATCTATCTCCAGCAGGACGTGATCGCCGCCAGCGCGACCGGCGAGCCGCTCTCGTCCTGGGCCGGGCCGGTCTCGCTGGCTCTCGGCGCCGAACACCGCATCGAGCAGGTGCGCTCGTTCGCCAGTGCCATCGACGAAGCGCGCGGCTTCTTCGCCGGTAACTTCACCGGGACCACGGGCAAATACACCGTGACGGAAGGTTTCGTCGAAACCGTTGTGCCGCTCGCGAAGGATACCTCGTGGGCGACGTCTCTCGATATCAACGGGGCGGTCCGCGCCACCAGCTACAGCACCTCGGGTTATGTCACGACCTGGAAAATCGGCGCCACCTACAAGCCGGTAGAGGACATCACCTTCCGGGCGACACGCTCACGCGATATTCGTGCGCCGAACCTCGGCGACCTGTTCAGCGCGGGCCGTTCCGGCACGGGTGCGGTGATCGATCCGGCCACGAATGTGTCGTCGACCGTGGTGACGCGCGTTGAAGGCAACCCCGCGCTGCTGCCCGAAAAGGCCAATACCACCGGGTTGGGTGTCGTTTACCAGCCCGGCTGGCTCCCCGGCTTCGGCGCATCGGTCGATTACTACAATATCGATATTGCCGGCGCGATTGTCTCCCTCAGCGCCCAGCAATATGTCGATCGCTGCTATACGGGCGTGACACAGCTTTGCAGCTTTATCCAGCGTGACGCCGCGGGCGTGATCAACTTCGTGCGCGTGCTGCCCGCCAACGTTCTCTCGCAAGGCGCGCGCGGGATAGACTTCGAAGTCAGCTACCGTTTCCCGCTCGCGGATATCGTGGACGATTGGGACGGACAGATGTCGTTGCGCGCACTGGCGACCTACACGGACCGTCTGCGCACCGTCGACGGGACGAATACCGTGCAAGGCGCGGGCGTCAACGCCGACGGCGGCGGCGGTCTCGCCGCCACTAACGGTCTGTTCGCGCCGCACCTCAAGTACATCATATCCGCCGGGTACTCCGCCGACCGTTTCTCGAGCACGCTCACGATGCGCGGGATCGGGAAGGGCGTCTACAACAACGCGTTCGTGCAGTGCACGTCCGGTTGTCCGGCCTCGACGCCGTTCGCGCCGACGGTCGCGCTCAACTCCGTGCCGGCCATCGCCTACTTCGATCTCGCGCTGAACTACAAGATCATGGAAGGCGATACGGCGGAGTTGTTCCTCGTCACTGAAAACGTATTCGACAAGGATCCGCCCCGTATCGCGGCGGGGACCGGCGGCGGTTATTGGAGCGGCCAATCGAACGGCCGTCACTATGACCGCATCGGCCGCAACTTCCGTGCGGGCGTACGCTTCAAGATGTAACGCGGTGGAGGGGCGCGGGGTGGCCTGCGCCCCCATTTTTCCTCTTCCGCATTCGAAAAAGGATGGAACCATGCACTTTCGCCCCATGACGTCACTGGCCGTCGTCGCGCTCCTGGGCCTAGCGGCCTGCGGCAAAGAAGAACCGGCGAAACCTTACGCGGTCGAGGAGGTTCCGCTCTCGCAAATCTCCGCGGACCTGGCCGCAGGTAAGACGACGTCCGTGGCGGTCACCGAAGCGTACATCGAACGGATGAAGACCCTCGACAGCGGCTTGAACGCGGTGATTTTGATCGCGCCTGACGCCGTGCAACAGGCCGCCGCCGCGGATCAAAGGCGCAAGGAGGGAAAGGCGCTCGGTCCTCTCGACGGCATCCCCATCCTGTTCAAGGACAACATCGACACAAAGGGCCTGCGCACGACCGCCGGCTCCTATGCCCTCGAGTTCAACGTACCGGAAGAGGATTCGACCGTGGTTGAGCGCCTGCGCGGCGCCGGCGCCGTGATCCTCGGCAAGGTGAATACCTCCCAGTGGGCGGGCTTCCGCACGACGAAAGGCCTCAACGGCTCGACCGTCGGGAAGGGGCCGCACAACCCTTATGATCTTTCGCGCTCGCCGGCCGGTTCCAGTTCAGGTTCGGGGATCGCGGCATCCGTGAGCTTCGCGGCGGCGACCGTCGGGACCGATACCGGCGGTTCGATCATCGGACCTTCCAACAACAACGGGATCGTCGGCCTGAAGCCCACCATTTCACTCGTGCCGCGCGTGGGTATCGTTCCGATCAGCATGGACCAGGATTCAGCCGGTCCGATGGGCCGCACCGTGCGTGATGTGGCGATGCTTCTGAACGTCATGGCGGGCAGCGATCCCGCCGATCCGTGGAGCGCGGACGCGGATGCGCATAAGAAGGACTATGTCGCGGCGCTGAGCCCCGACGCTCTCAAGGGCAAGCGGATCGGCGTGCTGCGCGGGATGCGCGGCTACGGCGAGGAAACGACGGGCCTCTTTGAAGAAGCCCTCGGCGTTCTCAAAGGTCAGGGCGCCGAACTCGTCGAAATTCCGCCGGGCAGCATTCCGGATGCCTCCGACGAAATGCGCGTTATCCTGCTCTACAGCTTCAAGGAAGACATCAACAACTATCTCGCCGGCACGCCGGCGGCGGTGAAGAGCCGCACGCTCACCGACCTCATCGCCTTCAACAACGCCGATCCGCGCGAAAGCATGCACACGTCCGACATTTTCGAAGACGCGGACAAGACCATGGGGGGCCGTCAGGCGCCCGAATATATCGCCGCCCACAACGCCGGAAAGCAGAAGACGCAAGCCGACGGGTTCGACAAGGTGCTGCGTGAGTACAATGTCGTGGCGCTCGTCAATCCCACCAGCGGTCCGGCCGAAGTGATCCAGCCGGACGGAACGGCGACCAGCCACGCGATCAAGGTTCCGGCGGGCGCGGCGGTGTCCGCCACCTCGTCGACGATGATCGCCGGCTATCCGCATTTGTCCGTGCCGATGGGCCTCTACAAGGGCCTGCCGGTGGGGCTCTCGTTCATCGGCGCCGCGTGGCAGGAAGAACTGTTGTTATCCCTCGGGTATGCGTACGAGCAGGCCTCGAAAAAGCGCGTGCCGCCGACGGCCTACAAACAGCCCGCCGCGAACTGAAAATCCGTGAGGAGATCGAGAATGTATATGTCTCGCCCCCTGACCGCCGTCGCGCTGGTCCTCTCGCTCTCGCTTGCCGCGTGCGACAAGCAGGAAGCGGCGGCGCCCTACAACGTCGAAGACGTGGCGCTCTCGCAGATCTCGGCTGACCTCGCGGCCGGGAAAATCACATCCGCCGCCGTCACCCAGGCCTATATCGACCGTATCAATAAATATGACGGGCCTCTCAACGCGGTGATCGTGGTGGCGCCGGATGCCTTGCAGCAGGCGGCCGCCTCGGATCGGCGCCGGAAGGACGGCAAGGCGATCGGCCCTCTCGATGGGATTCCGGTCCTCTTGAAGGACAATATCGACGCGGTCGGAATGCCGACGACGGCAGGCTCGTTCGCGATGGTGGAAAATTTCCCGGCGCAGGATTCCGAAGTGACGAAGCGCCTGCGCGCGGCCGGCGCCGTGATCCTCGGCAAGGCCAATACCTCTCAATGGGCGGGGCTGCGCACGACGGCGGCTTTCGCAGGCTCCACGGTCGGCGGTCCGACCCGCAATCCTTATGATCTGACCCGCACGGCGGCCGGATCCTCGAACGGCTCGGGCATCGCGGCGGCGGCGAGTTTCGCGGCGGCGACGGTCGGAACCGATACCACGGGGTCGATCATGGGCCCGTCGTCCCTGATGGGCCTCGTCGGTATGCGCTCCAGCATCGCCCTCATCTCGCGGCGCGGCATCGTGCCGGTCAGTCTCAGCCAGGATACGGCGGGCCCGATGACGCGCACCGTCACCGACTTCGCGATGATGCTGAACGCGATGGCGGGTTCGGACCCCGGCGATCCGTGGTCGGTGGACGCCGACGCGCACAAAACCGACTATGTGAAAGCGCTTTCGCCGGACGCCTTGAGGGGCAAGCGGCTCGGTGTGTTCCGCAATACCGGCGGCCACAATGACGCGACGAAGCCCATCTTCGACAAGGCGCTCGAGGTCATGAAGGCGCAAGGCGCCGAACTCGTCGATCTGCCGGACGACCTTCTTGAAGATCTCGGCAATGAGCAGCGCCTCATCATGTATTACGACATCAAGCAGGACATGGCGGCTTATCTCGCCACGGCGCCGTCGGCTGTGAAGATCCGCACCCTCGCGGACATCATCGCTTTCAATAAGGCCGATCCGCGCGAAAGCATCCATGGTCAGGAACATCTGGAAGCCGCTGAAGCGCTTTCGGGCGGCCGCGAGAACCCGGAATTCCAGAAGATCTGGGAATATGCGCATCGCAAGGCGGGCCCTGAAGGCTATGGCCGCGCGTTCACGGAGTTCGGCGTCAGCGCCCTGGTGGCCGTCAGCCGTGGCCCCGCCGACGTGCAGCAACCGGACGGCACGACCGGCGGCGGCGCCGCGCTGGAGCGCCCGAAGGGCACGCGCCCCGCTTCGATCAGCGGCGTGGCGGCGCTCGCGCAGTGGCCGAATCTCACGGTGCCGATGGGCGACGTGAACGGCCTCCCGGTGGGGCTGTCTTTCGTCGGGCCGCAATGGTCCGAGGCGATGCTGCTTTCCTACGGCTATGCCTATGAACAAGCTTCACATGCCCGCAAGCCGCCGACCGCCTATAAGGAAGCGGCCAACAACAACTAACCGAGGACGTGCCATGTACATCCGATCCGCCACAGCCATCGCGCTGGTCCTGTCTCTCACCCTCGCCTCCTGCAACAAGCAGGAGGAAGCGGCGAAAGCCTACGAGGTGGAGGAGGTGTCCCTGGCACAGCTGTCCGCGGACCTGGCGGCCGGCAAGACGACGTCCGTCGCCGCCACGCAGGCCTATATCGACCGTATCAACAGGTATGACGGCGCCTTGAACGCCGTCATCGGCGTGATGCCCGATGCGCTCGAGCAGGCGGCGGCCTCCGATCAGCGGCGCAAAGACGGGAAGTCCCTCGGGCCCTTGGACGGTGTTCCGATCCTTCTGAAGGACAATATCGACGCGGTCGGCCTCGCGACGACGGCTGGGTCGTTCGCCTTGATCGACAACCTGCCGGTCAAGGACTCCGAGGTCACGCGGCGCCTGCGTGACGCGGGCGCCGTCATCCTCGGGAAGACGAATACGTCCCAGTGGGCGGGGCTTCGGACCGAAGATTCCTTCAACGGCAGCACCGTCGGCGGAAGCACTCACAATCCGTACGACCTCGCACGTTCAGCCGCCGGCTCCAGCAACGGGTCGGGGATCGCTGCGGCGGCAAGCCTCGCCGCCGGAACGATGGGCACCGACACCACGGGCTCGATCATCAGTCCGTCTTCCTACATGGGCCTCGTCGGCATGCGTCCAACCATTGCGCTCGTCTCGCGGCGTGGGATCGTTCCCATCAGCCATACCCAAGATACATCCGGCCCGATGACGCGGACCGTGACCGACTTCGCGATGATGCTGAACGTCGTGGCGGGCAGCGATCCCGCCGATCCGGAAAGCGCCGAGGCCGACGCGCATAAGGCGGACTATGTCAAAGCGCTTTCGGCCGAGGCCCTCAGGGGCAAGAAGCTCGGCGTGTTCCGGGGCACGCGCGGATACAACGAAACCACGGCCGCCGTTCTGGATGAGGCCATCGAGGTCCTCCAGGCCGAGGGCGCGGAAGTGGTCGAGCTTCCGGCGGATCTTCTCGAAGACACGAGCCAGGAACAGCGCGTCATCATGATCCACGAGATCAAGGAAGACATGGCGGCCTATCTCGTCGACGCGCCGCCCAGCGTGAAATCGCGCACCCTCGCGGACCTGATCGAGTTCAATAAGACGGATGCGCGGGAAAGCATGCACGCCCAGGACATGTTCGAGGAGGCGCAAGCCACCGACGGCCGCCAGGACGACGTCTATGTGAAGGCCAAGGAATATGCGCAGCGCCGCGCCGGCGTTGAGGGGTTCGGTCGCGCCTTCAAGGAGTTCGGGGTTGACGCGGTGATTGGCCTGTCACGCGGGCCGGCCGAAGTCATCCCGCCGGACGGGAAGGGCGGCGAGCATGTCGCGGGCGCGCGTGCGAAAGGCGCCGCGCCGCCGCACATGAGCGGCAACGCCGCGCTGGCGGGGTATCCGAATTTGACCGTGCCGATGGGCCTCGTCAGCGGCCTGCCGGTCGGCATCTCGTTCGTCGGTCCCGCCTGGTCCGAGGCGACCCTGGTCGGCTTTGGTTACGATTTCGAACAGGCGTCAAAGAAACGCGTTCCGCCGACGGCCTACAAAGCCGCCGCCGCGAAATAGGAGAGCCGTCGATGCATATCCGCTCTTTGACCGCCATCGCGCTGGCGCTCGGCCTTCTCGCGGCCTGCGACAAGCAGGAAGGCACGCGGCCTTATGCGGTCGAAGAAGTACCGTTGAGCCAAGCGGCCGACGATCTCGCCGCGGGCACAACGTCGTCGGTGATGGTCACGCAGGCCTATATCGATCGCATCGGTCTCTACAACAGCGCCGTGAACGGTGTGATCGGCATCATGCCCGACGCGCTGGAACAGGCTGCGGCCTCCGATCAACGGCGCAAGGACGGCAAG
>JADZAK010000089.1 GCA_020852595.1 Rhodospirillaceae bacterium | reverse complement strand
TCCCGGACGTGCTGGTCGAAAGGTTGATGTTGCCCGAGAACGCCGGCAGGCTTGAAATGGCGTCGAACACGTTGGGCTTGGCGGCATCCATGATCTGCTCGGCGCCGACGACGGTCACCGGCGTCGGAGCTTCGTAGCCGTCGCGCACGATGCGCGAGCCGGTGACGATGACTTCTTCCACGGCCGGAGCCTGGGCGGCCTGCGGCGCCGAGGTTTGCGCGCCGGCCTGCGGCGCATATCCCAGAACCGCCAGAGCCAGGCCGCTCACGGACGCGAGCGCATTCGCCTTCACGCGAGAGCGCAGTTGAGACGTAGAAAGCATGAAAATAGTCCCCCTTATAGAAGCGCCGATCAGCCGGCGCGCGTAAATCCATCCCTAAAACAGTTTACGCATATCGTTCCAAAAAGCGACATATCTTCAGGGGTATCGGGAAAAAAATATGCGGAATGCTTTGCTGCATCGCAAAATCGCGCCGCATGGAGATCAGCGGAAATCCGCCGACGCGTTTCGCTTTGTGAGAATGGGCGCGGCGCGGCAACGCCCAGGCTGCTGCCGGTGGAAGCCCGCTCGCGAAACCCACCATCAGTGGACTCATGTCGCACAAAAATGCGCACGAAGCGTGTCTCCGCACACGCCGCTCCGCCGACTATTGGTTGATGAAACGGTTGAAAACTAGAGCCCTGCGAGCCGGTCCATATGGCGATTTTTCCGCGACCGCCTAACCTAGGTTAGAGTCCCCTTACGCCGCTCTTCTAAGCTGGAATCCTACATCCTGCGCGGTAGCGGTGGACCGTGATGAAAGATAAAATGCTCACAAACCGGCTGACAGACGACCTCGCTCGATTTGCACATTCTTGCCGGAAGCGGGCCGAGGTCATGCACATGATCGCCAATACGATGGACGTCCCTCAGGTGCAGCGTAAACTTCGCGAACAGGCGCTGGAGTGGGAGCGGATGGCGGAGAACGCCCAGAAGCGTCACGACGGTTCCGGCACGGCGGAGCGATAGCTTTTCCATTCCGCAGCTTTTCCATTCCATCCTTTTTTCCATTCCATCCTTGCACCTCTGAAATCCCTTGCAGCTTCGAACATCCGTGACACCGCGCGCGTGACATTGATCGAGGACAAAAAACACATCAGCGCGTCGTTCGTGCGCAAATTGCGCCACGGCGCCGCGCTGACCATGGAGGACGAAGTTTCGCTTGCGAGACTCGTCCAGAATCCGCGCCCGGTCCCGGCGCGGGCCGACGTCATGTCCCACAACGCGAAGCCGCGCTACCTGCCCTTGATTCTCGAAGGCTGGGCCTGCCGTTATAAAATTCTCGAGAACGGCAAGCGCCAGATCCTCGCCGTGTACCTGCCGGGCGATCTGTGCGAGCCGTTCGGACTGCTTCCCCGCGTCACCGAACACGCCATCGGCGCCTTGACCGACGTCGTTTATGCGGCGGTGCCGCTGGACGCGCTGAGAACGACGGCCCACGACAATCCCCGCATCGCCCAAGCTTTGTGGTGGGACCTCCTGATGGCGTCGGGGATCGAACGGGAACATCTTGTCAACCTGGGGCGCCGGACCGCGACCGAGCGCATCGCGCATCTTTTTTGCGAGTTGCAGATCCGCCTGAACATGATCGGTCTCGGCGAGCGCAACAGATTCGAGTTTCCCGTTCCCCAACTGGATGTAAGCGATCTCATGGGCCTATCGGCGGTGCATGTGAATCGCTGTCTCCAGGAACTAAAGAGCTTGGGCTTGATTTCGCAAAGAGGGCGGCACGTCACCCTCCACGACGTGGAAAAGCTGCGTGACTTCGCGCTCTTCAATGCGAACTATCTCAATTCCTCGCAGCCCTCTGCATTCAGTAAGGATTAGCGGTACGTGACAGATGAACTTACCGACACAGAGCGCATCGAAGAACTCGAAGTGGACAACAGACGCCTGCGGCGACTACTGGAGCAAACGAACGCGCCCGCCGAATTGCGTCACCGCATCCGCACCACGCTGGGCATGCTGCGGACAGTTCTGCGGCGATCCGCTCAAACGGACGGCGGTCTCGAAAACTATGTCGCGCACCTGGAGGACCGGCTGGATTCCATCGCGCGCACGTATGCCACGATCGACACCAAGGGCGTTCTCGATCTGAACGCGTGCGTGGCGGAAGAGTTGTTTCGTTATCGCGCGTCGGAACCCGAACGGCTGACCTTGTCGGGACCGGCCGTGGAATTGCAGCCGCGCGCCGGGCAAACCTTCGCCATGGCGGTGCACGAACTCGCGGTCAACTCGGTCGAACATGGCGCGCTCGGCGCCGGCGCCGGGCGGGTCGAAGTCTCATGGAGCAGGACCGGCGAAGGACCGGACCACATATTGAATTTCAGCTGGAAGGAATTCCATCCTCTCAGCCCTGCCCCGCCGCCGCGCGAAGGCTTTGGAACGGAAGTTCTCACCCACATGCTGGCGCACGAACTTGGAGCGACCACCACCATGACCTTCGAAAGCGACGGCCTGCGATGCGCCGTACGCTTTCCGCTGACCGCGCCCATCGGCCGCTTTGTTTAACCGGCCGCCACGGTCCGCACCAATGCGCGCAGATCGACCGGTTTTTGAAGCCGGGGGACGGCATCGAACTCAGATGGAATCGCCTGTTCGTCGTAACCCGTGACGAAGATGAACGGAATCCCGCGTTCCTTGAGAAGCGCGGCGAGTTTGAACGACGCCCCTGGACCCAGATTGATATCCAGGACGACAAGCTCGGGATGCTCCCGATCCAATGCCGCCAGGGCGGCGTCTTCCGTCGGGCATACGCCCACGACGGCGGCGCCGGCCCCTTGCAGGGCGCGCGCCGCGTCGCTCGCCATATAATAATCGTCCTCGACCACAAGAACTTTGCGGCCCTTCAAGTCGGGTTCACCGGACATGTCCAAGGCCCCTCCAAAGACCGTCGTGCGTTGCGGCGCGCCCGTCTCAAGGATGCTGGCGCCGTCCCGCAGCGGAAATTCCAGATGGCACCGTGCGCCGCCGGGTGAAAGGACCAGGCGCCCGACGCCGCCGAGTTCGTAAGGGATCCGCGCCTCGATCAACTCGCTGCCAAATCCGTGGCGGCGGGGACCGGACGCGGCGCGCGGCGGCGCGCCTTCTTCGGTCCAATCAAAGCGCAGCCACGGGACTCCGCGCTTTTCGAAGGTCTCCCACCGCACGGTGACTTTACCATGGGGCGCCGAGAGCGCGCCGTACTTGAGCGCGTTGGTCGCAAGCTCATGAATCGCCAGCGTCAGGATTTCACCTGCTTTCGGAGACAAGGCGACATCCGGCCCGCTCAGCTCATACTGCCCGTCGTGATTGGCCTGCGCGTCGACTTCGTCGCGCACGATGGTTCCAAGATCGACCTCGACGTTTGCCTTGCGTGTGAGCAGAGCCTGGACCCGCGTCAGCGCCATCAAGCGGCCGGCCATGAGCCGGGCGTAGTCCGGCACGCTTTCGGCGCGCTCCGCGGTGCGCGCGGTGATCGAGCG
This sequence comes from Rhodospirillaceae bacterium, assembly GCA_020852595.1. Taxonomy (GTDB): domain Bacteria; phylum Pseudomonadota; class Alphaproteobacteria; order Rhodospirillales; family Rhodospirillaceae; genus SHVO01. The sequence goes on along the minus strand of JADZAK010000089.1, from coordinate 9,000 downwards.
GATGATCGCCATGATATTGCGGACCCGGTGCTGCAGTTCCGAGAGCAGAACGGCTTGATGTTCGACGGCAAGCTTTGCCTCCGTCACGTCCTCGGCAATGCCGCCGACGCGTTGTACGCGCCCTTCTTCGTCGTAGAGAGCGAAGTCCGTATCCCTAATCCATCGAAACGAGCCGTCGGAAGGGCGCTGGATGCGGAATTCATGCACCGCCGCTTCGCCTTCCCGCGCGCGCTCAATGTGCTTCATCGCAACGTCGCGATCTTCAGGAACGATGGCCGATGCCCAGTGCTTGATGTCGCCAAGGAACGCGCTGGGCTCGACACCATAGATGTCGCGCATCGCCGGACTGACATATTCCATCGCCAGGGTATCGGCGTTCCTGATCCACAGCGCCGCCGACGCCGCCGTGGCGAATTGCTGGAAACGCGCCTCGCTTTCGCGCAATGCCGCCTCGGCGCGAGCGGCCCATACCTTTGGCGTCGCGTCCACCGTGACGTTGAGCAGACCGGCGACCGCGCCGGATTCATCGCGCACCGGTGAATAGGAGAAGTTCCACCACGTTTCTTCGGGATAGCCGTGCCGGGTCATCAGCAGCGGCATGTCCTCGAATCGCACCGTCCGGCCCGCGAAGACCTGCGCGACGAGCGGTTCGATCTCGCCCCAAATGTCGGGCCAAGCCTCGCGGAACGGCAACCCGAGCGCGTCCGGATGGCGAGCGCCCAACATTGGGACGTAGGCGTCGTTGTAGAGGATGGTGCGTTCCGGACCCCACGCGATTTGCATGGCGTGACCCGAGCCCAGCATCAGGTCGACGGATGTCCGCAAGCTTTGCGGCCAGTGCGCGACCGGTCCAAGGGGAGTCCTCGACCAGTCGAACGCACGGATGCGCGCGCCCATTTGGTTTTCGCCGGATCGGGAAGGCCACGGCGCATCGGCGGTTTCGGGAGCTTCCATTGTCTCATGGTGCCATATGTCGGGCGACGCAAACATGTGTCCCGGCCGGGTTCCTCAACTTCCGACGACGCGCCCGGCTTCGCGGATTTTCCATCCGCCGGTGTCGCGCTCGACATGCACTCGGCGCTCGCTTGCGGGACCGGCGCTGTATTGCAATGGACCTTCCGCGGGAACGAAATGCAGCTGCGCAGTTTTTTTGGAAGGCGAGCGCGGCCTCTAACATAGGTTAGAGGCGCGGTGGATTTCGCACGCCGCATCCAGGGTTACGAAGCGGGATGAATGCCGGGAATGCCGGAGGACGCGGCAGCGTACTCAGGGGGAATGACCGGAAAAGGGATGCCGGAGAAAATGGTCGGGGCGGCGGGATTTGAACCCACGACCACCAGACCCCCAGTCTGGTGCGCTACCAGGCTGCGCTACGCCCCGACATGTGCCAGGAAAGCGATGAATATGGGGGGCTTTCCGGCGCGGCGCGGACTATAGACACCACCGCCGGGCAAAACAACGCCTGTTCTGTTCGAAATTTCAGCGCAGTACGGCGCGCAGTTCGTCGCGGAGCGACGTGAGTTCGCCCAGCAACCGGCGCAGATCGGGACGCGGCGCCGGCGTTTCAACGGCGGCCGGCGCCGGCGCCTCGACCGTGAGACCTTTGGCGCCGCTTTCGCGCAGCATCTTCTGGACGCCGCGGATGGTCATGCCGTCGGTATAGAGCAGCGCGCGGATGCGCTTCAGCAGCACGATGTCTTCCGGGCGATAGTAGCGCCGCCCGCCGCCGCGTTTGAGCGGCTTCACTTGGGTGAATTTGGTTTCCCAGAAGCGCAGCACATGCTGCGGCACATCGAGATCGCCCGCGACTTCGCTGATGGTGCGAAACGCCGCGTCGGACTTGCCGCTACGCGCGCCGGACATCTCGGTGTCTTCGGTTGGAAAGAGTTCCTCGCTCGCCACGATGCCGGGACCGCGCCGTTATTCGGCGGGCGCCGGTGTCGCTTGCGCTTTCGCCTGGGCCGCGTGGCCCTGACGGATGCGCGCTTTCAAAAGCTGCGACGGACGGAAGACCAGCACCTTACGCGGGAGAATGGGAACTTCCTCGCCGGTTTTCGGATTGCGGCCGATACGCTGGCCCTTCTGCCGCACGGAGAAGCTTCCGAACGACGAGATCTTCACGGTCTCATTGCGCAGCAAAGCCTGCGTAATCTCATTCAGCACGAGCTCAAGCAGGTCGGCCGATTCATTCCGCGAGAGGCCAACCTCTTGGTAGATGGCCTCGCTCAGCTGTGCGCGGGTAATGGTCTCGCCCATCGAACGCGCTCCTTCAAAAAGAAAAGGCGTAATAACAAGAGGTTAAAGGAGCCCCCGGGGCCCGTCAATACAGGTTCTCTATGAGAAACAAGGCTTTAGGGGTATGCGGGGCAAAATTATAATCCAGCGGTTGAATAATTCGCCGGATTTTAGCCGAATTACATGCGCACCAGCGCCGAACCCCAGGTGAAGCCGCCGCCCATGGCTTCCAGAAGCACCAGATTGCCCGGCTTGATTCGCCCGTCGGCCACGCCGGCGTGCAAAGCCAGGGGAATCGAGGCCGCGGAGGTATTGGCATGCTCCTGGACGGTGACGATCACCTTGCCCGGGTCCATGCCCAGCTTCTGCGCCGTACTGTCTAAAATGCGTTTATTGGCTTGATGCGGCACCAGCCAATCCACCTGATCGATGGTGACATTGTTGGCCGCGAGCGCTTCACGCACGGCGTCGGCCAGATTGACCACCGCGTGCTTGAACACTTCCTTGCCCTTCATGACCACATGACCGGTGGTCTGCGACGAGGACGGGCCGCCGTCGACATAGAGCATGTCGTGATGGCGGCCGTCGGAATGCAGATGCGTGGACAGAACGCCGCGGTCGGCCGTCGTGCCCTTCCCGTCTTCGGCGGTCAGCACAACGGCGCCGGCGCCGTCGCCGAACAGGACGCAGGTGGTGCGGTCGTTCCAATCGAGAATGCGCGAGAAGGTCTCCGCGCCCACGAGCACGGCGCATTTGGCCTGGCCGGCGCGGATGAAGTTGTCGACGACCGCGAGGCCGTAGACGAACCCCGAGCACACCGCCTGCAGGTCGAACGCGGGCACGCCGGGGCGGCCCAGCGCGGCCTGAACGCGGGCGGCGGTGGCGGGAAAGGTGTGATCGGGCGTCGCGGTGGCGACGACGAAGAGATCGACGTCCTGACCGTCGCGGCCCGCGGCGGCCAACGCGCGGCGCGCGGCTTCGATGGCGAGATCGGAGGTCTTCTGGTCGTCGGCGGCGATGTGGCGCTTGCGGATGCCCGAACGCTCGACGATCCATTCGTCGGACGTGTCGACACGGGTCGCGAGTTCTTGGTTGGTGAGGACTTTTTCCGGAAGATACGCGCCGACACCGGCGATCACGGAACGAATGGTCATTCGCTGACCGCCTCGGCCATGACGGCTTCCTGGGCTTCGATGTGCGCAAGCTGCTCGGCGATCTTCGAGTTGAGATCGCGCGCAATCATATCGACCGCGACGCCAATTGCATTGGCGAAGCCGATCGAATCCGTTCCGCCATGACTTTTCACGACCACGCCGTTCAACCCGACAAACAAGGCACCGTTATAGCGGCGCGGATCGGTGCGCGCCACCACTTGCGCGATGACGGGTTTGGCGAGAAGCATGCCGATTTGCGCGAGAATCGAGCTCTTGATCGCGTTCTTGAGGAACGCGGCGAACATCTTCGCGGTGCCTTCGGCGGTCTTCAGGGCGACGTTGCCGGTGAAACCGTCGGTGACCACCACATCCACCGTGCCTTTGGTGATGTCGTCGCCTTCGATGAAACCTTTGAATTCCATGTCCAGGTGCGAGCTGCGCAGGATCTGGCTGGCCTGGCGCAGCATGTCGGTGCCCTTGGCGTCTTCGCTGCCGATGTTGAGCAAACCCACGCTGGGGCGTTCGACGCCGAGGATGGCGCGCGCGAAGCACTCGCCCATCACCGCGAATTCCACAAGATTGCGCGCATCGCATTGCGCGTTGGCGCCGAGATCAAGCATCGTGGTTTCGCCGAGCTTGGTCGGGAACAGGCCGCAGATGGCCGGACGGTCGATGCCGGGCAGCGGGCGCATGATGAGTTTGGCCATGGCCATGAGCGCGCCCGTATTGCCGGCCGAGACGACCCCGGCGGCCTCGCCGTTCTTCACGGCCTCGATCGCCTTCCACATGCTGGTCTGGCGGCCGGAGCGGATGACCTGGCTGGGCTTGGCGTCGCCGGTCACGGCCTGATCGGTGTGGTGGATGCTCGAGCAGGCGGACAGGGCCGCGTCCGCTTTCAGCAGCGGCGCGATCTTGGCTTCATCGCCGAAGAACAGGAAACGCGCATCGGGGTAGCGCACGCGGGCCAGCCGCGCGCCCTTGACCACGATTTCGGGGGCATAATCGCCCCCCATAGCGTCCAGCGAGATTACGAGTGGTGCGCTCACCTAGCCCCCCGAGAGAGTCGCATCACGATGTCGAGCCCTCCCCCTTTGCATTGTCAAAGGCACGGTGAAAGCGCCTCACGACTGGGAGAGATTATAGGACGCCGTTTAGGCGACAGTCTCGGCCTGCGGCGCGACTTCCCGGCCGTCGTAGTGGCCGCAGGAAACGCACATGTGGTGCGGGCGCTTGAGTTCGCCGCAGTTCGGACACTCCTGGCGGGAGGACGACTTGAGCGCGTGGTGCGAACGGCGCATGTCGCGACGAGACTTGGAGACTTTCTTTTTAGGGACCGCCATGGTCGAATCTTTCGTGATGTAAATGCAACGGGACTGGCCAAACCACCGTGGGGCTGCCCGAAAGCGCGCCTAAATAGCGAAAAAGCGTCGGGGGTGCAAGCACCTAACGCCCGGTTAGCGCTCTTTGGGGGGCTCTTTTTTCTTAAGCTGGGCCAGGACCGCAAATGGGCTCTCCGGCTCACTTTTTCCGCCTTTTCCGGCCCAGGCGCTGCCCTCAAAGGCCGCTCCGGGGGCCCTGGGATAGGGTTCCAGGCCCAGGGCCATGTACTCGACCGCCAGCTCGCCGAGGTCGATAACCCCGTCCAGGGCCTCCTCCGGGGGGTCTTCTTCGCCTAGGGCCAGCAGTTCCTCCTCATCGTCCTCCGCCTTGCCGGCTTTTGCCTTGGGAGCCGGCTTAAGGGGAAACGTCGTAAAGGTGACTTCGACCTCTTCTTTGAGGGCCGCCGGGAGGGGCGCCAAGGTCACCACGCAGGTCTGGGTCACGGCGGCCTCGACGGCGCCGGTGACTTTCACCAGCCCGCCGGCCCGGGGCATCAGTTCAAAAGACGCCGTGAGGGCGCCGACGTCTTTCAGGCCCAGACGAACGGCCACGCGCGCGCGGGCCGCTTCGTCGGCTTTGATGGCGTAGTGACGGCCCACCACCGGCAGCGACGTGACGTCGACCGGAAAGGAGAACTCGAGGTCCGGATCGGGCGCGACGCTCATGACACCTGCACCGTGAAATCGATTTTGCCGGCGGCAATATCGGCGACAGGCTGCGCGGCGAGATGCGCGCTGGCGCGCTGCAGATAAGACGCCATGCGCGTCAGCACTTCTGCCGAGGGCTCGTTATGACGATAGAGATTGAGGTTGATGACGCCGGGCAGAAGATCCGCCGCGCCGTCCAGGCCCATTTCATACGCGGCGGCGCGGCCATAAAAGGCCTTGGCCATCTTTTTCACATGTTTGCCGACGCTCATGTCGCCGACGCCCATTTCACGCAAGGACCGGTCCATGTCGAGGAACATGAGATCGAACAAACGCTGGCCGGTCGTGCGCACTTCTTCCGGGCTTTCACGCAGGCGGCGCATCACGAGCATGGCGTGGATCACGATCATGTCGAAGCGGCCGTCGACGGTGTCGGGCACCGCGAGGTCGGTATAGAACTTCGGGTCACGCGCCTTCTGGACCAGGGCCGCGTAGAGGCTGTCCACGGGATCGGGCGCCGTGTCCTTACGCTTAAAAAAGCTCGCAAATGGCATAAGACGCGGGTGCTCTTCTCAAGATTGTGAATGGCCTGGTTGTAATGAGTCTGGGGGCGACAACAAGGGGCTAGGCTTAACTTAGGGCCTGATATAATACGGTTCCCCATGAATACCAGACATTTGCCCTTCCCGGCCGTGCTCGCCCTCGCCGCCGTATTGCTGACCGGCTGCGCCAAAGACATCGACGCCCGCGGCAATCTGCCGCAACCGGAAGCCCTGGCTCAGCTTTCCGTCGGCGAACAGACCCGCCAGGACGTGCGCGGCCTTCTCGGCACGCCGGCCACGACGGCCGTGTTCGACGACGAGACCTGGTATTACATCAGCGCCCACACCACGCAGTACGCCTTCTATCCGAACCACGAACTGGACCGCACCGTTTATGCGATCAGCTTCGATGAGCGCGGAATCCTGAAAGGCGTGCGCAAGCTGGGCCTCGAAGACGGGCAAAACGTGAACGTCGCCAGCCGCGAGACGCCGACCAAGGGCCGCGAGTTCAGCCTGATCGAGCAGCTGATCGGCAACCTCGGCCGCCTGTCCAGCTCGCAAGCGCCGGGCGGCGGCCCGCGCTAATCGCTCGGGTCCGCCGCGGCCAGATCATCAACCGGCAAGGTCCTATTGGTGATTGTGCGCCGGTTCAACCGCCGCCGCGCCTGACGAACCCGTGACAGGCGCCGGGACACCTTTCAACACGTCGATGTTGTGCAGGCCGAAGGGCTTGGCCATCGATTCAATCATGTAGAAGTCCGGTTTGAAATTGACGTTCTTCCACATGTAGAAGGGCGGCTTTTCGATCTCGTCGTACTCCACCGTCAGCATGGAGCCGCCATGCTCCTGGCCGTTGTTGGTGGTGTGATCGTCGATGTGATCGTGGCTGGCCCAGATCCCCGGGTTGTTCATGCGCACGATCGCGTCGATGCGCTCGCCCGGCTGCATGCCGATGACGTCGGCGCTGTAGGGATGCTCGAGGGCGTTGCCGTCCTTGTGCGTGACCAGGAAATCGTGGCCGTGCAAATGGAATGCGACCGGGATGGTGGCCGCATACAGGCGCAGGCGCACGACGTCGCCGGTTTTCACGCGGATCGGCTGGTTCAGCGGCATCGAGCGGCCGTTGATGGAGAAATACTGCAGCGCCTCGCCGGGCTTCATGCCCTCGCCCAGCTTCTGCGCCACGCGGTCGTTCCAGCCGGAGAACATGAGCACGGCGTCCTTGGTGACCTGGCGCTCGATCTTGGTGGGCTTTTTGGGCTCGATGATCAGAGGGCCGAACATGCCGCGCAAGCCGAGATGTTCGGCGACGTTGGTATGGCAGTGATACCACAAGCTGCCGGCCTTCTCGGCGACGAACCGGTAAGTGTGGCTTTCGCCGGGCAGGATATTTTTCTGCGTGACGTTGGGCGTGCCGTCCGAAGCCCAGCTCTTGAACTGATAGACGCCGTGCCAGTGCACGGTGTGGGCCTGGGTGCTTTTGTTGTGCACCACGACCTCGACGTCGTCGCCTTCCTTGACATGCAGCAAGGGGCCGGGAACCTGGCCGTTGAACGCCCAGACCTTGGCTTTGAAGCCGGGGGCGACGGTGATCTCAACCTCCTGGATATCCATCTCGAATTTGCGTTGCTCGGCCTCGGCGGCCGAGATCGAGAACAGTCCCGCGATGAGCGCGAGGACGCCGAGAAAGCCGCGTGCGGACATTTTGCCTCCCAGAGGTGTTGTGCCCTCCTGGTCTAACGCCGGCGGGGAAAACCCCAAACTTGTGGATAATACGTAGGTAGTTCTCCAGACTTTCGCCGATTCCGGCGCCCTGGCACTGTCGCCCGAGACAAAAAATGGTCACCTCATAAAGGGTTTCGCCGTGCGCCTGTCATCCCCCTCCCTCGCCGTCCTCGCCCTGCTTCTGGGCGCAACCGCCGCCGCCCCGGTCATGGCCGGCGGCGATCCGGTGCGCGGCGCCACGCTTTACAAGGAATGCGCCGGCTGCCACGCGGCGCAGCGGACCCTCATGGGTCCGCCGCACTGCGGCGTGGTGGGCCGGAAAGCCGCGTCCATCGAAGGCTTCGCCTACTCGGATGCGCTGCGCGAAGCGGACTTCGTGTGGGACGACGCGCACCTTCACGACTTCCTCACCTTTCCCATCATGAACATGCCCGGCACGAAAATGGGCTTCGCGGGCATGTTCGACGAGAACGACCGCAACGACGTCATCGCGTTCCTGAAAGCCGAGCGGTCGCCGGACTCGCCCATGTGCCAGCCGGGCGGCGACCCGGCGCCGCCGCCGGGCACGAACACCGGCGAACTTGGCGCCACACCCACCCCGACCCACGTTCCGGCGAAACCCGCGGCCCCGGCGCCTTAGCCACACAAAAAGGAGCGCATCATGCTTGGAGGAAACGCCCCGCAAGACTTTACGCGCCGCACCGCCTGCGCGGGGTCGGGCCTGTTATTGCTGAGCGCCCTTGCCGGCCCTGCGGCCGCGGCGGAAGCAACGGGCCTTGAGAAGGCCAACGGCGCCATGTTGGCCGACTTCTTCGCCCGGTGGGGCGCGCCCGAGGTGGACATTCCGGGGCTGCTTTCGTTTCTGACCGAAGATTGCGAGCTGCGGCTCGCGGAAGACCGTCCGCCGCTGATCGGCAAGGCCGCCGTGGCGCAGGCCTTGGAAGGATTTTTCGCGAACGCGACGCGCTACAAGACCACCATCACCGACAGCTTCGCCAAAGGGGGCGTCGTCGCCCATGCCCGCGATCAATCGATCTTCCGCGATGGAAAACAGACGGCAAGCCTCACGCGCGTCAGCATGTTCCTGATCAAGGACGGGAAAATAAAGTACTGGAGCAACCACCCCGTCTGAGCGGCGCCGCGCGATGAATTAAGTATACTGTCCCCGAAACTAGTTGCGGGGACAGTATTGGAGTGACCCCCTTTTCTGAGACAGGGTAATTAGGGACAGTTCTCAAAGGAGAGAACTGATGCCCAAGACGAAGGCTCGTCGTTTCAGTCAGGATTTCAAGGTCGCCGCGGTCGAGCGAATGCTCG
>JADZAK010000088.1 GCA_020852595.1 Rhodospirillaceae bacterium | reverse complement strand
GCGGTCTTCGGCCTGCGGGCGCGAGGCCACGAAAATAACGGTGCCGACCAGGACGGCGGCGACGATCGCTCCACGGTGTTTCATTGGGTACCCCTCATGGCGTTTGGTTCGTAACGCCTGTTCTGCAACCGGCGTGCCAGAGGGGCGGAAACCGCTCAATCATTGATGTTTTGGCGATATCGGGGGTCAAAAAGCTGGCCTATTCCACCAACAGTTATCAAAATTCGTGACAGGAGTTAGCGCGAAGCGGCACTGTGGCCAGTTTTAGGGCCGTCGGGCCGGTCACGTAGCCGACAATGGACACATAGTGCAGGGCGGCGCCCGCCACCACGAAGCTGTGCCAGATGGGGATCTGGTACGGAAGGTCGTCGGACAGGAAGACCGCCACGCCCGCCGTGTAGAGAACGCAGCCTGCGGTCAACAGCCAAAGCCCGGCCGCGGGTACGCTCGCGCGCAAGGGTTTGCGCATGATGAGGAACACCCAGCCGAGCAGCACATAGGCCGCGATGGACAGGTATTCGAAATATTCCGGCACGATGAACTTGAGGGCGATGCAGATGTTGGTCGCGCCCCACATGGCAGCGAAGATCCGCTGGCCCGCCGTCCCGCGCACACCAAGAAGAGCAAGCGGCGAATAGGTCCCGGCGATCATCACGAAGATGGCCGCATGATCGATCTGGCGCAGGATGTGGCGCTGCGGATGATCGACGAAAAGATTATAGGCCGTCGAGCAGATCAGCATCGCCATCAGGCCAAGGCCATACAGCGCGAGGCTGAGCGGGAGCAGGGCGCGCTCCGGGCAATCGCCCATGCAGCGCGCGCGGCGCACGGCGAGAACGCCCATGACGAGGCAGGCGAGGAACGCAAGCGTGGCGCTGGCGGTGTTGAGGATGGCGTCGGCGAACCACTCGGCGCCGCGGTCACGGGGCATTACGGCAACTCGAAACAAACAAGGGCGTCACTCAACCCTAATGGGAGACAAACGCGCCGGGTTCCCCGATGGCTGCGAAATCACAATGACGCCGCAATCGGCTCTGTCTTTTCGGAAGAACCGATGTTATCCGCTGGACCGGAGCATTTTGTGGGGTGAGGGGCATGGGTTACCGCAAGATCTGTATCGTCGGACCGGGCGCTATCGGCGGCATGATGGCCGTCATGTTGAAAGAGGCCGGCGCCGAGGTTTCCGCCCTCGCGAGACCGAACAAGGTCGCGGCGATCAAGGCGAACGGCCTCACTCTCGCGCTTAAAGATAGAACCGTGAACGCGCGGTTCCCCGCGGCGTCCGATCCCCAGGACCTGGGGCCGCAGGATCTCGTCGTCGTCACCCTCAAGAGCAACGCTTTGCTTTCCGTCGCGGGCAATATCGCGGCGCTGTGCGGACCGAATACACCCGTGGTTTTCGTCATGAATGGGGTGCCATGGTGGTTCTTCGAGGGCTTCGGCGGACCGCTGGCGGGGCGACGTCTCAAGGCGCTGGATCCCGATGGCCTCCTCGCGCGCACATTCCCGAGTGAGCGCGTGGTGTGGTCGGTGGTGAATTGCAGCGTCATCGAGCGCGCCGACGGCGTCATCGAACACACCCGCAATCAGCATCTGATCTTCGGGCGGCCCGACGGCAGCCCGCGGGGCCTCGACGCGATCGCGGCGGTTTTCCAGCCGGGCGGCTATCAGACCGTCGTCAGCCCGAACATCCGCAACGATATCTGGGCCAAGCTGGTGGTGAACGTCAGCGGCAATCCGATCAGCGCGCTGACCGAAGCGCTGCTCGGCGAGATGTACGACGATCCGCTGGTGCGGGAATGCGCTTCGGCGATGGCCGATGAGGCGCGCGCGCTCGGCGCCCGCCTGGGCCTGGACCGTGGCATCAATCCCACGGACCGGATGAAGGACTCTCCCGTCCGCACCTCCATGCTCCAGGACTTCGAACGCGGCCGCCCGCTGGAACTCGCCGCCATTGCCGAAGCCGTCGTCGAGATCGGCGAGGCGGCCGGCGTCCCGCTCCCGCAGACGCGCGCGGTGTTGGGGTTGACCCGCTTGCGCGCCGCCAAGGCCGGGATTATTTCGTGAAATTCCGGCTTTAGCGTAAACTGGCGCCGCCAAGCCCTGGGGACCTGTCATCGATACCGTATCCATCTCTCCCTCCGAGATCCGCGACCGCCGGCTGATCCAGCTCCGTGAGGGGCTCGCCGACGGGCGCTACAAAGTCCTGTCGGTGGATATCTTCGATACCCTGGTCTGGCGCCGGGTGCCGGAGCCCGTCGACCTGTTCCTGCTCCTGGGGCGGGACCTCGCCGCGTCGGGCAAACTGGCGTCCCACGTTTCGCCGCTTCAATTCGCCGAACTGCGCCGCTCCGCCGAACGGGCCGCGCGCGAGAAGGCCGAGGCCGCGACGGGGTATCGCGAAATCCGCATGGCCGACATCTACGCCGGCCTGCCGGATGTTTTGTTCACACCGGGTTTCGATGCCGGTGCGCGCATCGCCGCCGAACTCGCGCTTGAGAAAGCGCTTTTGCATCTGGACGAGGACCTCGCCGCGCTGGTGCGTTTCGCGAAAGCTTCGGGCGCGAAAGTCTTCTTTGTCTCGGATACCTACTTCAACACGGGCGAGATCTGGGACCTGCTTTCCGCCGCCGGCTTCAAGGATCGGGCGCTGGTGGATCGCCTCTACGTCTCGTGTGAAGCGGGCCGCCCCAAGTACCGCGACCTGTTCGATACGGTCCTGAAAGACGCGGGCGTTCCGCCGGCGGCCTACGCCCACATCGGCGACAACATGGACGCCGATGTTCACCCGGGCCGTCATCGCGGCATGGCCACCGTGCATTACGACAAATGGATTTTCGCGCCGCGCGTTCAGACCGAGGAATTCACCGCCGATCTCGCGTTGCGGGCCCAGCTTCTCGGCCGCTGGGGTGACTTCGGACTGACGGGCCTGCGCGGGCGCTTGTTCCACCGCGCGCCGGAAAGCCTTCCGGCCGAGCATCGTTTCTACTGGAGCTACGGCGCGGCCATCCTCGCGCCGGTGTTCGCCGGCTTCGCGCGCTGGGTGCTGAGCCAGGCGGAAGGCGCGCCGATTTACGGTGTCATGCGCGAAGGCCGTTTCCTGGGCCGCGTGGTCACGCAAACCGCCGCCGATCTCGGGCTCGAGGTCGATATCCACGAACTGTGGCTGTCGCGCCGCGCGGTGATCCGCGCCGCCGTCTACGAAGACGGGATGCGCTTCCTGCCCGACGCCATCTCGCTCTCGCCCGGCACGACGCCTGAACAATGTCTCGAGAATCTCGGTCTCACTCTGGCCGAGGTGAAAGCGGCGGTGCCGGATTTCGACTTCGGCCGCGCCGATAGTCCGACGCGTCTCGCCAACGCCATCGTCTCCACCTTGCGCCTCAAGGACAAGGTTGTGATCCGTGCGGCGCAGCTGCGCCGCAATCTCCTGAAAGCGCTTCAGGCCAAGGTGGACTTCACCAAGCCGGTGATCTTGATGGATCTCGGTTACGCCGGCACGATCCAGTCGGTGCTGGGCCGTGTGCTCAAGCGCGAAGGGATTCCGGCGAAGCTGACGGGCCTTTATCTCGCCGCCAACGACAAGGCGATCCAAAACATCCGCGAAGGCGCCGATCTCCGCGCGTGGCTCAACGGAGACGGTTACGGGGGCCTCACCGGCGCGCTGCTGGCCCGTACGCCCGACGTTCTCGAACACGCCTGCATGTGCCCGGAAGGCAGCCTCGCCGATTACGACGAAGCGGGCCGGCCGGTGCTGCTCGCGAACCAGCGCGGCCCCGCGCAGATCGCGCAGATGGAAGCGCTGCAAGCCGGTATCCTCGAAGGTGTCTCGGCCATCAACAAACTGCTCGGCTCCCTCACGGATACGCCCGCCGATGTGCCGGAACTCAAGGCGCAAGCCGAGAGGATCGTGCAAGCGGCGCTCCTGCATCCGACACTACAGGAAGCCGACACCATCGGCGCGTGGCACCACGAAGCGAATTTCGATCTCGCCGATATACGGCGCCTGAAAGACCTCGCGTTCGATCCCGCCGCGCTCCAGTACCAGGGGTGGCCGGGGCTCCAGGACATCGGCCGTCATCAGGTCTATTGGCCCGCTGCCGCTTTTGCTTCCGCCGCGCCGTTCTTCGGCGAGGTCTTCGCCGCCGGCGCGCGCCAAACCTACGATGCCGATCACCTGACCTCGGGCCCGGCGCTCGGCGCGCTCACCATCACGCCCGACCTCGGTGTCGGTTTTGAAGCCAGGCGGCAAGGGGCTGTGCCGCTCACGGTCAACGCGTTCGGACGCGGCGAGATTTCCGTGACCGTCAAGGGCGCGGGGCCTGAAGCTTTCCTGCGCCTGCGCCTCACGCTGCCGGGCGCGCGCGCGATCGTCGCGCTCGATTCCTTCAGCGTCTCGTTCGCAGGCGAGCGCGATCATAAGACCGTCAATCTCCTGGACGAGGGCGGGCGGCGCGTCTCCTGGGTAAACGTCGAACCTGGGCCCGACACCGCGAAGACCACGACCAAACAGGGCACGAGCTTCGACGCGGACCTGTCCGCCGATGTGCCGCCCTGGATGCATATGCTGACGCTGCGCCTGCGCTTCAAATATCTCCGCCTCGACGATCTATTCCGGTGAGCGCCATGAAAAACCGTCTTTGCATGGTCACCACCAACTTCAACTACGGCGCCTATCTCGACGACTGCATGCGCTCGATCGTCAACGCAAAAGGCTTCGACCGCGTCGACTATGTGGTGATGGACGGCGGCTCGACCGACACGTCCGTCGATATCATCAAGCGCTACGCGGACAAGCTCGCCTACTGGCAGTCCCAGAAAGACGAGGGCATGTACCATGCCATCGAACAGGGATTCGCCAGGTCGGACGCGCCCTACATGGGCTGGCTGAATTCCGACGATCAGCTCGCGCCTTGGGCGACCCAGACGGTGCTCGATATCTTCGACCAGTTGCCCGAGGTGCAGTTCATCACCTCGCGGTTCCCCATGCAGGCGCGCAAAGACGGGACCGTTGTAAAAACCACCATTCTTGCGGGCGTCGATAACTGGGGTTTCTTCAACGGCGAGCACATTCGTACGCTGGGCCTGCCGTCCACCGGCTGGATCGTGCAGGACTGCACCTTCTGGCGGCGCTCGCTGTGGGACTCCGTGGGCGCATCCTTCGATCACACGCTGAAGTTGGCCGGTGACTTCGAGCTATGGGCCCGCTTCATGATGAAGACCGACCTCTACATCGTGCCGGCGCCGCTCGGCATCTACCGTATCCAGGGCGCCAACAAGGCGATGGTGAGCCGCGATGTCTACCGCGATGAATGTGTGAAGGTTCTGCAGCGTTATTCGCCCGTCATTCCCACCGACGTGCAGAAGCTGGGTGAACGGGTCGTCGCCAAGAAACTGGCGGCCATGGGGATTTCAAACCTGATCGCCGATCACCAGCGTACCGGCATCAAGACGATCGCCTTCGACTACGAGCAGAACCGTTACTTCCCCTACGAAGAACGTTGATGCATGTCTGAACAAGACACCCGCAGTCCGCAGCCCGACACGATCCTGGTCGCGCGTTCGCCCGGCGAGACGCGTTACGCGTTGATGGCCGACGAGACCGTGCTGGCGGTGATCCATCGGCGCGATATCGACGTGCAGCCGGGCGCGATCTACCACGGACGGATCAAGGCGCCTGTGCCCGGTACCGGCGCGGTCTTCGTGGATTACGGCGAGGCGCTGCCGGGCGTGCTCTATATCAAGTCGCCGCAGCCGGAAGGCAGCGCGGTCGGCGTCGTGGTGACGGTCCCCCCGCGTCCTGGCAAGGGCGCGGAACTCAAAGCGGTCAAAGCCGCGATTGCACCAGGTGCGAAACTGCCGGTGCTCGCGGCGCCGGCGCCTGAACCCGTCGCCGATTGGATGGCGCGTTACGGCGCCTCCATCCGCGCGATCGTCTGCCAGCCCTTGCGTGAAGTCGCACGGGTGCGGGCGCTGCTGGACGCCGATGCGCCTGTTGAATCGCACTCCGCCGAGGCCGATCTGTTCGCCGCGTTCGGTGTCGATGAAGCCATCGAGGCCGCGCTGCGGCCCGACGTGAGGTTGCCGTCGGGCGGCTCGATCATTGTCGAGCACACGCGCGCGCTGACCGTGATCGATGTGAACTCGGGGGGCTCAGATCCCGCGCGCGCGAACTTCGAAGCCATGGCGGCCGTGGCGCTGGAACTGCGCCGGCGCAATGTCGCGGGGCATATCCTGATCGACGTCATTCCGGCGAAGGCGCGGGCGTCGCTGCCGCGTATCCTCACGAAGGCGCTGGCGGCCGATCCCAACCCGGCGCAGGTCGTGGGCCTTACATCCCTGGGCCTGCTCGAAATGACGCGCCAGCGCATGGGGCTTTCGCTTGTCGAAGCCTTGACCGACAAGGGCGAACTCAGCGCCGCGAGTATTGCGTACCGCGCTTTACGGGCGGCCGTGCGGGCGGCTTCGAAAAGCGGAACGCCTAGATGGGCCGTCAACGTGGCGCCCGACGTGGCGGCGCTTCTGCAAGGCCCGCTCGCGCGCGCGGTCAACGAGGCGCGCGAACTCACCAAGGTCGATGTTGAGATCGTGGCGCGCGCCGACTTCACGCGCGAGCGGATCGACGTTCGCCCTGTCTAAAGACGAACGGCGAAGTCTTGACGTTCCCGGCGGTTGGCCCGAAATATCCGGAATGACGACAGATCCGACGCCTGACGATAAACCCGCGGCCGTGCGCGTGACGGCGGCCAGGTGCGCCCGTTGCGGCGAGCCCGTGCAGGCCCGCTACCGGCCTTTCTGTTCGTTGCGCTGTGCCGAGATCGACCTCGGCTCCTGGTTCACCGAGCGCTACCGGGTTGAGACGGCAGAATCGCCCGCCGACGCGCCGCGTCCGGGCGAGGACGACGCCTGAGGAACACGGGGGGGCCCACCCCGAAGGCTGGAAACCGGGTTACCTCCGAAAAAAGGGCTTTTACCTCAAGTTCTTAGGGCTGAAACCGGCGTCTGGACACCCGCCGCCTTCTCTAATATAAAGCGCCCCTCCAACAGGCCTGCCTCAGTGCCCGGATAGCTCAGTTGGTAGAGCAGCGGATTGAAAATCCGCGTGTCGCTGGTTCAACTCCGGCTCCGGGCACCATTTCCTGAATCCACTGTCGCCCGCCCTGCCTGGTCCGCCATTGAAGGTGAGCCATGCGCGATGAGCCGTGTCCCCGCAACGGAGTTTACCTTGTAAATCGGGAGATAAGTGGCATAATTACAAGGATGATCCAACGGCGCCTCGAAAAACGGCTGCGTTACCTGCTCAAACACTTCCCTGCCGTGGCCCTCCTCGGGCCTCGCCAAGTGGGAAAGACCACATTGGCTCATGAAATCGCCGCTGGTGGGCCTTCAGTCTATCTCGACCTGGAGTCCCCTTCGGACAAAGCCAAGCTGGCAGACCCCGAACAGTATCTTGCAGACCACGAAAATGAACTCGTCATTCTCGACGAGGTCCACCGCGCTCCCGGACTGTTCCAAAGCCTGCGCGGTATCATTGATCGTGGGCGCCGCAAGGGGAAAGCAAACGGCCGATTTCTCCTTCTGGGTTCAGCGGCTCTCGACCTCCTAAA
Source organism: Rhodospirillaceae bacterium (assembly GCA_020852595.1). GTDB lineage: Bacteria > Pseudomonadota > Alphaproteobacteria > Rhodospirillales > Rhodospirillaceae > SHVO01. The sequence continues at coordinate 13,995 of JADZAK010000088.1, read as the reverse complement.
GCAGTCCGAAAGTCTCGCCGGGCGCATTGCATATGTGGACCTCGGCCCCTTCGACGCCCTGGAAGTCCCGGCGGACGCCTTGGACAAGCTATGGGTTCGCGGCGGATTCCCTTCAAGCTTTCTTGCCGAAGACGAGAGTCTAAGCGTTAGCTGGCGAGAGAATTTCATTCGCACTTATCTTGAGCGCGATGTCCCGCAATTCGGATCACGCATCCCTGCGGAGACTCTGCGGCGCTTCTGGACGATGCTTGCGCACAACCAAGGCGAAGTTTTCAATGCGGCAGCCTTCGCGCGTGCGTTGGGCGTCGATGGCAAGACCGTTGCCGGGTATCTCGGTCTCATGGTCGACCTCTTGCTGGTAAGGCGCCTGCCGGCTTGGCATCGCAATGACGGCAAACGGCTGATAAAATCGCCAAAGGTTTATGTGCGGGACAGCGGAATCGCGCACCACCTCCTCAATCTTCGAAACAAGGAAGATGTGTTAGGCCATACCGTTGCCGGCCAGACATGGGAAACCTTCGTGATTGAAACCCTAATTGCCGTCGCGCCCGAAGGCACACAAGCCAGCTTCTATCGCACGTCCGCGGGGGCGGAAATTGATCTCCTCCTCGGCCTTCCTGATCGCCAGCTCTGGGCAATTGAAATCAAGCGCAGCTCCGCTCCGAAAGTCGCAAAGGGATTCCATTCGGCCAGTGCGGACCTGAAGCCTCACAAGCAGTTTGTGGTATACTCCGGGACGGAGCGTTTCTCCTTGGGTAATAAGATCGAGGCAATCGGACTGCCCGCGCTCGCCCAAGAGCTTCAAGCAATAAAGTAGTGCGCCGATAGACTTCGCAGGCCTCCATGCGGATCAGGAAGGTAAAAATATTTTTGATTCGCACAACTTGAACGGGATAGCGCAGTTAGCACGTTTTCGTCCGCGCTGGTCCGCCCCCAGCCGCTTAGCTTCGCGCAAAGGCCGACAAGGCGCCGATGTCGTGATTATCGGCCCCGCGCAAAGCCGCAATATAGCCAGCTCGCGGTTGTTCGCTTAGGCGGGTTGCGCTCCCAGCGGCGCTGCGCCGCGCTGCATGGTCCAGGCGAGGATCTCTGAGAGGCACACCGCGCCCGGAGACGGCGCGTCCTGCATCCGGCCGATGAGCTTCAGCCAGGCGTCCGAGGAGGCGCTGCGGGTAAAGGCCTGAACGGCATCGAAGACGATGTCCTGGGGTGTACAGCCTGTGGCGCGCTCGCGTTCGGTCAAGAAGGCGATGGCCGCCGCGTCGTCGGCCGCGGCCAGGACGGCGAAAAGCTTTTGCGGGTCTTCAAACTCCGTCAGGAGCTCGCCTAAGGTGTTCATGCGGCCGCCGTTTCCGGGTGCATGGCGACGCCTTCGATAGAGGCCGTGGCGACGAGACCCTCGATGAAGCGCGCGACATCCTGCCGCCAGGTGCGTTCGGACAGGAACGCGGCGATTTGGTCGCGCACATATTCGAAGGGCAGAATCTCGCCGAGGGCGCGGGCGTCGAGTTTGACGACATGGGCGCCGAAGCGGGTTTTCACCGGGGACGGCGCAATCTGGCCTTCATCGAGCGTATAGAGGACCTGCTCGAACTCGGACACCAGCTCGCCGCGGAGGACCTGGCCGAGCCGCCCGCCATTTGCGCGCGAATCGCAGTCCGATTTTTCCTTCGCGATGGCCTCAAAGCGCGTCGGGGCCTGGGCGAGCTCGGCGATGGTTTCCGCCGCGCGCTCGAGCGCGCTTTTGAAGGCCGCCGTGTCGTGGGGATGGGCCGCGAACAGGATGTGGGAGGCCTCGAACAGATCCGCTGCGCGAAACCGCGCCGTGTTTGCGGCGTAATAGGCCCGGCATTCGTCTTCGCCGGCTTCCGGGACCGGCACGGCCGCGTCCATGAGCGCCCGGATGCGGGCTTCGTCGTCGAGTTCGCGCTTGCCCGGAGCGACAAGTTCGGGTTGGGGCACGACCCCGCGGCGGTTGGCTTCTTCCAAAAGAAGAGTGCGGACGATGATCGCCCGCGCCGCGGCGGCAAAGGCATCGGCGGGCGTCGCGGCCGCATGGTGCTGCGCCTCCGCCGCGATCATCTGCGGCGGGAGCGTCACACCGTTGAGCTTGATTGAAGCGCGGGGGGCCATGGCTCAGCGCGCCCGGACGACCTGGTAGCCGCGACGGCCGAGATACCAGATGGGCGCGCTCCAGATATGCACAAGGCGGGTGAACGGGAAGATCAGGAAGATCGTCATCCCGAGCACAAGGTGAATCTTGAAGATCGGCGCGACACCGGCGGCAAAATCCGCCGCACCCGCGCGGAACGTCGCGATGTGCTGCGCCCAGCTCATGAGCAGGATCATCTCGCTGCCATCGAGGTGGTCAAGCGACACGGCGATGGAGGCAAGCCCCAGGGTCAGTTGCACGAAGAGGATGAGCATCACGGCAATATCGCCGAACGAGGAGGTGACGCGGATGCGCGCGTCAAACAGGCGGCGATGGATCAGCATGACGAGTCCGATCATGCACAACGTGCCGGCCGCGCCGCCGACCACGATGGCCATCATCTGCTTGGCGCCGTGGGAAATCCCGGCCCAGTCGAAGAATGCGACGGGGGTCAGGAGGCCGCCCAGGTGTCCGAAGAAGATGATGAGGATGCCGGCGTGGAAGAGATTGCTTCCCCAGGTGAGCTGACGCCGGCGCAGGAGCTGGCTCGACTGGCTCCGCCAGGAATACTGCTCGCGGTCGAAGCGGATGATGCTGCCCACCAGAAAGACCGTGAGGCAGAGGTAAGGGTAGATCCCAAAGAGAAAGGTATTGGCCCAGTCGGTCATTTGGGGGCTCCTGAGATGTGAGCGGGACGAGAAGTTTCCATGCGCTGGACGATTTCGGCCGCGCGTGGACAGCCGCCGTCGTTGTTATCGCCCGGCCCGAACCGGACCTCGGATTCTTCCCACGCCCGGTCGATCGCGCGGGTATCATCGGGGTTCTCGACGTCGGTTGCCGTCAAGGCCGCCAGCGCGTCCGCGTCGGGCTTCGCGTGGCTGAGTGTGACCAGGGCTTCCATGATCGCGGCATATGCGCTCTGGCGTTTTCGCAAGCGCTCGCCGAGCGCGAAGAGGATGTGGCTGGTCTCGGCAAGCATCGCCCGCGCCTCTTTGGACGCCAGCGTCGAGAGGAACTCCAGGAACAGCGGAATGTAATCAGGCAGCTCGTTGGCGGAGAGATCGAGCCCGGCTGCGCGGTAGCGCTCCAGGAGAGAGACCATCGCCTGGCCGCGGTCGCGGGATTCACCGTGAACATGCTCGAAGAGATGCAGGGAGAGCGAGCGCGTGCGGTCGAACAAGTCGACGTAACGGGACTGCGTTTCCAAGAGATCGCCCGTGCCGATCTCCCTGAGAAGGGCGGCGAGCGCCTTGGTTTGCGGAGCAGGCAGCAGGTTCTCGGCCTCGAGGGCCGCGATCAGGTCCTCGGCGGCGGCCTGGAACTCCGCGGTCGGATAGCACAACGCGGCGCTGAGGATCTTGTACGTGGCGATCATGTCAGCGTCCCGCCGGTTCGGGAATTTTGTGCTTCTTCGGCACGGAGAAGAGATTGGCGCTTGTGGAGCCGTCGGAGCAGCCATTGCCGAAGGAGAAGCCGCAGCTTCCCTTCATATCCTGGGCCTCCCCGCCGGCTTCCCTGTGCGCCGTCGGGATCACAAACCGATCCTCGAAGTTGGCGATCGCCATATAGCGGTACATCTCCTCGATCTGGGACGGGGATAGGTTGACCCGGCTTGCCGCGCCTTCGTTGATGACGCCGTCCACCGTCTTGGAGCGCATGTAGGCGCGCATGGCCATCATGCGTTCGAGCGCAAGTGCGACCGGCTCCTCCCGTCCCGCGGTGAGCATGTTGGCGAGGTACTTGAGCGGAATGCGCAAGGACCGGACATCCGGCATGTCGCCTTCCAGGTCGATATGCCCGTTCTCGGCGGCGGACTGGATCGGCGACAAGGGCGGCACGTACCAGACCATCGGAAGTGTGCGGTACTCCGGATGCAGCGGGAACGCGACCCTCCAATCCATCGCCATCTTCCAGACCGGCGATTTCTTGGCGGCCTCGATCCACGCCGGCGCGACGCCGTCCGCCGCGGCTTGGCTTTGGACTTTTGGGTCGTTGGGATCGAGGAAGATCGAGAGCTGGGCCTCGTAGAGATCGGCTTCGTCGGGGGTCGCCGCCACGTCCGCGATGCGGTCGGCATCGTAGAGCACGACACCGAGATAGCGGATGCGGCCCACGCAGGTTTCCGAGCAGACCGTCGGCTGGCCCACTTCCAGGCGCGGGTAGCACATGATGCATTTCTCGGATTTGCCCGATTGCCAGTTGTAATAGACCTTCTTGTAGGGACAGCCGGACACACACATACGCCAGCCCCGGCATTTGTCCTGGTCGATGAGAACGATGCCGTCCTCCGCGCGCTTGTAGATGGCGCCGGAGGGGCAGACCGCAACGCAGGCCGGATTGAGGCAGTGCTCGCACAGGCGCGGCAGATACATCATGAAGGTGTTTTCGAATTGGCCGTAGATCTCCTTCTGCACGCCCTCGAAGTTCACGTCGTGAGAGCGCTTGGAGAATTCGCCGCCGAGGATTTCCTCCCAATTCGGGCCGCCTTCGATTTTTTCCATGCGCTCGCCGGTGAGCAGCGACCGGGGCCGCGCCGTCGGCATGGTTTTGGACGCCGGGGCGTTATGGAGATGCTGGTAATCGAACGTGAACGGCTCGTAGTAGTCGTCGATCTCCGGCAAATCCGGGTTTGCGAAGATATTCGCGAGGATGCGCCACTTGGCGCCCATGCGGGGCTGTAATTTGCCGTTTTTCTTGACGAGCCAGCCGCCGTTCCAGCGCTTCTGGTTCTCCCACTCCTTGGGATAGCCGAGCCCGGGTTTGGTTTCGACGTTGTTGAACCAGGCGTATTCGACGCCTTCGCGCGAGGTCCAGACGTTCTTGCAGGTGACGGAGCAGGTATGACAGCCGATGCACTTGTCGAGGTTGAGCACCATGGCGATTTGAGCGCGGATTTTCATGACGCGGCCTCCGCCTGTTTGACCGGTTCATCGAGCCAATCGGTCTTGGCCTGCTTGCGGACGATGACGAATTCATCGCGGTTCGAGCCGACGGTTCCGTAGTAGTTGAAGCCGTAGCTTTGCTGCGCGTAGCCGCCGATCATATGTGTCGGTTTGAGGACCGCGCGGGTCACGGAATTGTGCACCCCGCCGCGCAGCCCGGTGACCTCGGATCCCGGCGTGTTCACGATCTTCTCCTGGGCGTGATACATCATCGCCATGCCTTGCGGCACGCGCTGCGAGACGACCGCGCGCGCTACGAGCGCTCCATTCAGGTTGTAGGCTTCGACCCAGTCGTTGTCGGCGATCCCGGCTTTCTGGGCGTCGATCTCGCTCATCCACACGATCGGTCCGCCGCGCGACAAGGTGAGCATCAGGAGGTTGTCGGTATAGGTGGAGTGAATACCCCACTTCTGATGGGGCGTGAGGAAATTCAAGACGATCTGCGGGTTGCCGTTTTCCTTGGCCGCGAGGATCGGCTTGATGGTCTTGGTATCGATCGGCGGGCGATAGACGACGAACTGCTCGCCGAAAGCCGTCATCCAGGGATGATCCTGGAAGAGCTGCTGGCGTCCCGTAAGCGTGCGCCAAGGGATGAGCTCGTGAACATTGGTGTAGCCCGCATTGTAGCAGACCTTCTCGGATTCAACGCCCGACCAGGTCGGCGAGGAGATGATCTTGCGCGGCTGGGCCTGGAGGTCGCGGAAGCGGAGTTTTTCGTCTTCCTTGGAATGCGCGAGATGCTCATGGCCGCGGCCGGTGATCTGCCCGAGCGCCTTCCACGCCTTGACCGCGACCTCGCCGTTGGTCTCCGGCGCGAGGGACAGGATCACTTCGGTCGCGTCGATATCCGTCTCGATTTTGGGTAATCCTTTGCTGATGCCTTCTTCGGTCACGACGCCGTTCAGTTTCGCGAGGCCGGCCACCTCATGTTCGGTCTTCCAGGCGATGCCCTTGCCGCCGTTTCCGAGCGACGTCATGAGCGGACCGAGCGCGGTGAAACGCTTGAAGACATTGGGATAGTCGCGTTCGACGACGGTCACGTTCGCCATCGTCTTGCCGGGCACCGGCACCGTGCCGTCTTTTCCCCAGTCCTGGACGGCAAAAGGTTGAGCCAACTCGCCCGGGGTGTCATGGAGCAGCGGGACGAGCACCACGTCGCGTTCCTTACCCAGAACCTCAGGCGCGATGTCGGAGAATTTCTGGGCGAGGCCCTTATAGATGTCCCAGTCGCTGCGGCTTTCCCACACGGGATCGACCGCCGCGCTCAAGGGATGAATGAACGGGTGCATGTCCGAGGTGTTGAGGTCGTTCTTCTCGTACCAGGTCGCGGTCGGGAGCACGATGTCGGAGCAAAGACAGGTCGTCGACATGCGGAAGTCGAGGGTCACGAGGAGATCGAGTTTCCCCTCGGGCGCATCGTCCCGCCACACGATCTCGGAGGGTTTCTGTCCTCCGGTCTCGCCCAGGTCCTTGCCCTGCACGCCGTGGCTCGTCCCGAGGAGATGCTTGAGGAAATATTCGTGGCCTTTGCCGCTCGAGCCGAGGAGATTGGAGCGCCAGACAAAGAGATTGCGCGGCCAGTTCACCGGATTGTCCGGATCCTGGCAGGCGAGCTTGAGGCGCCCCGCGGCGAGTTCGTCGCGTACATAGTCCTTGGCGTCCTTGCCGGCGGCTTGCGCGGCGCGTCCTATGTCGAGCGGGTTTGCCTGGAGCTGCGGCGCCGAGGGGAGCCATCCCATGCGCTCGGCCCGCACGTTGAAGTCGATCATGCTGCCCTGCCAGGCGGATTTGTCGGCGAGCGGCGAGATGATGTCATCGAGGGCCAGGGTCTCGTAGCGCCACTGGTCGGTGTGGGCGTACCAGAACGACGTGGAATTCATCTGGCGCGGCGGCCTCGCCCAATCGAGGGCGAACGCGAGCGGCAACCAGCCGGTCTGCGGCCGCAATTTCTCTTGCCCCACATAATGCGCCCAGCCGCCGCCTTCCTGACCGATACAGCCGCACATCACCAGAAGATTGATGATCCCCCGGTATGTCATGTCCATGTGGTACCAGTGATTGATCCCCGCGCCGAGGATCACCATGGATTTGCCCTTGGTCTTTTCGGCGTTGCGCGCGAAGGCGCGGGCAACGGAAATCACGGAATCGGCTTTGACGCCGGTGATTCGCTCCTGCCAGGCGGGCGTGTAAGGAACGTCGTCCGCGAAGCTCTTCGCGACATTTTCACCGCCGAGGCCGCGGTCGACACCGTAGTTGGCGCAGAGAAGATCGAAGACGGTCGCGACATAAACGTTGCCTTCGGCGAGGGGCACGCTGCGCACCGGCACGTTGCGCATCAAAATGTCGCTGTGATCGCTGCCGGTGAAGTAGTCATGATGCTGCCCGCCGAAATAAGGGAAGGCCACGGAAAGGACTTTCTCATGCGCCGGAAGGGCGCTCAGCGCGAGCTCACAGGCGTCACCTGCGGCTTTGGCTTCGAGATTCCACTTGCCGCTTTCGCCCCACCGGAACCCGATTGAGCCGTTCGGGACCACCACATCGCCCTTTTCATCGAAGGCGACCGGCTTCCAGGCGGCGTTATTGGTCTCGCCGAGCGATTCCGAGAAGTCGCTGGCCCGCAGAAAACGGTCCGGCATGTAGCGGCCGTCGCGTTGCACCAGACGGACCAGGAACGGCATGTCGCTGTACTTGCGGCAGTAATCGGTGAAATAGGGCGTCGGGCTGTCGACGTGGAATTCCTTGAGGATGACGTGCCCGAAGGCCATCGCGAGCGCGGAGTCCGTGCCCTGTTTGGGATGGAGCCACAGATCGCCGAACTTCGCGGCCTCGCTGTAGTCGGGCGAAATGACGACGCTCTTGGCGCCGCGATAACGCGCTTCGGTGTAAAAGTGAGCGTCGGGCGTGCGCGTCTGCGGAACGTTGGAGCCCCAGAGCAGGAGGAAGCCGGCATTGTACCAGTCGGCGCTCTCGGGAACGTCGGTCTGTTCGCCCCAGGTCTGGGGTGACGCCGGGGGGAGATCGCAATACCAGTCGTAAAAGCTCATGCACACGCCGCCGAGCAGCGACAGGTAGCGTGTGCCGGCCGCGTAGGAGACCATCGACATCGCCGGGATCGGCGAGAATCCGACAACGCGGTCGGGGCCGTATTTCTTGATCGTATAAGCGTTCGAGGCCGCGATGATCTCATTGGCCTCGTCCCAGCCGAGCCGCACAAAGCCGCCGAGACCGCGCCGGCTTGTGTAGGCCTTCCGCTTTGCCGCGTCCTCGACAATGGAGCGCCAGGCCGCCACCGGACTGAGTGTGGCGCGCGCTTCCCGCCACAGGCGGATCAGGTCTGAACGCACCATCGGATACTTCAGGCGATTGGCGCTGTAGAGGTACCAGGAGTAGCTCGCGCCGCGCGAGCATCCACGCGGCTCGTGATTGGGCAGATCGGGCCGTGTGCGGGGGTAGTCGGTCTGCTGCGTCTCCCATGTGACGATTCCGCCCTTGACGTAAATCTTCCAGCTGCACGAGCCCGTGCAGTTCACGCCGTGGGTCGAGCGCACGATCTTGTCGTGTTGCCAACGCTGGCGGTAGCCGTCCTCCCACGCGCGATTTTCTCGTGTGGCGATGCCGTGGCCACCCGCGAACGGTTCGGCGCTTCTGCGAAAGAATGTCAGCCGGTCGAGAATGTGGCTCATATCAACTCTCCTTATGCGGACGCGGCGCCGAGCTGCGGGCTCTGCGGCCTGTCGGACACCAGGCGGATTTCCGCGGCGCGCCGCAGGTAATACCACCAGGTTATGAAAACGCAGGACGCGTAGTAGATGATGAACAGGACCAAGGCCGCTTCAGCGCTGCCCGTATGAGCGATCGAGGTTCCATAGCTTTTCGGAATGAGGAAGCCGCCATACGCCGCGATGGCGGCGATGACGCCGATCGCCGGCGTTGTCTCGCGGGCCACGGCGCGCCGGTCGAGCCCTTTACCTTGGGCCGCCATGATCGCCGCGACCGCGCGCGTGAAAACGACCGGGATCATCTGGTACGTGGCGGCATTGCCGACGCCGCTCGCGATAAAAAGCAGCATGAAGGACGCGAAAAACACCGTGAACGCGGACGGTCCGCTCCCCAGACGCAGCGCGTAGGCCACGCCGCCGACGGTCAGCGCCATGGCGGTGAACGAGGCGACCGCGACGCGCGCGCCGCCGAAGCGGTCGGAAAGCCAGCCGCTGCCGGCCCGCGCCAGCGCGCCGAGCAGCGGTCCGAGAAACGCATAGGCCATCGGGTTCACATCGGGAAACTGCGTCTTGGTCAGCAACGGGAAGGCCGCGGAAAAGCCGATGAAGGAACCGAAGGCTCCCGTGTAGAGCCAGCACAGAACCCAGGTGTGCTTGCGCTTGAAGACGACAAGCTGCTGAAGGAACGAGGCGCGCATTTCGGCGATGTCGTTCATGCCGAACCAGGCGGCGAACGTGGACGCCAGGATAAACGGCACCCAGATGAAGCCGGCATTCTGCAGCCATAGCTTCCCTTCGGCCCCTTGCGGCAATCCGCCCGTCGCGCCGAAGACGGCGGTTGTGATGACGAGAGGAACGACAAACTGCACGACGCTGACGCCGAGATTGCCCAAGCCGGCGTTGAGGGCCAACGCATTGCCCTTCATGCGCTGCGGGAAGAACAGGCTGATGTTGGCCATGCTGGAGGAGAAATTCGCGCCGCCGAGGCCGCAGAGAAGCGACAGCGTGACCATGAGGCTGTAAGGCGTCTGCGGATTTTGAACCGCGAAACCGATGCCGACGGCGGGAAGCAGCAGCATGGCCGTGCTGAACACCGTCCAGGTCCGCCCGCCAACGACCATGACCACAAAGGAATAGAACAGGCGCAGCGTCGCGCCCGAAAGTCCGGGCAACGCCGCCAGCCAGAACAATTGATCGGTTGTATATTTGAATCCGGCCGCGGGCAGACTAACGACCACGGCGCTCCAGACCATCCATATGGCGAAGGCCAATAAAAGCGCCGGGATCGAGATCCAGAGATTACGCCGCGCGATGCCGTGGCCCTCTTTGTCCCAGAAAACCTGATCCTCGGGATTCCAGACCGTGAGCGCGTGATTGACCTCGAGTCCCGGCAGGAACCGCCGGGTCTCGGGCGCGACATGCACGCCGCTCTCCATCTTGAGGATCGCGAAATGCATCCATGTCAGGTTGACGAGGACGATGACGAACAGCAGTGCGAAACATGCGGTCCAGACGCCGAGAAGATCATTCATGATCCCGAAGGCAATCGGCAGGAGGAATCCGCCAAGACCTCCCATGAGTCCGACCATGCCGCCGACCGCGCCGATGTGGTTGGGATAGTAGTGCGGAATGTGTTTGTAGACGGCGGCCATGCCCATCGCCATGGCTGAGCCCAGAACAAGGGTGACGAAAGCAAACGTCGATTCGTTGATCCTGAGCGAGAACGCGATCGGGGCGTTGATGCCCTGCACGACAAAGTCCGTCGATGGGTAGGACAGAATGAACGTACAAAGCACCGAGACGCCGAACGACCAGTACATCGCGCGGCGCGCGCCGATGCGGTCGGAAAGCCATCCGCCGACGGCGCGCATCAAGCTGGCCGGCAGCGTGAACAGCGTCGTCAGGATACCGGCCGTGACGAGATCGAGGCCATAGGCGCCCATGTAGTAGCGCGGCAGCCAGAGCGAGAGCGCGACGAAGCCCCCGAACACGAAGAAATAATAGACGGAGAACCGCCAGACCTGGACATTCGCCAGCGCCGCCAGCTGCTCGGACATCGGGTGCGGTTGGGCGGCGGCTTTTTTTCTTGCGGTTGTCGTCGGGTCTTCCTGGCTGAAAAGCCAGAAGATCACCGCGACGATGACCAACGCCAACGCATAGATCTGCGTGAGGCTGCGCCAACCATAGGCGTTGAGAACGAAAGGCGCGGCGAAGCTGGTCAGCGCGGCCCCGAGGTTGCCGATGCCGAAGAGCCCGAGCGCCATGCCCTGACGCTCTTGCGGATACCACCGCGAAACATAGGCGATGCCGACGGCGAATGAACCTCCCGCGATGCCGACGGCGAGGGCGGCGAGCAGCATCGTTTCATAGCTTTGCGCCAAGGAGAGCAGGGCCGCCGCGAGCGCGGTTGCGAGCATGAGGATGATGAATATCCGCCGCCCTCCGAAGCGGTCCGACAGCATGCCCAGGGCAATGCGGACGAGCGATCCCGAAAGGATCGGCATGGCGATGAGGACCGCGAACTCGGTGTCGAGCAGATTGAGCTCACGCTTGATCTCGACGCCGGTGATGGAAAACAGGGTCCAAAGGGCGAAACACCCGACAAAAGCAAAGGTGCTAAGACCCAGCGCGCGCCATTGCTGGCCGCTGGTGATTGGCGTTTGAAGTAGCACGGTGGCCCCCTCTCTGCGTCGCTTACGTCGTCGTCGCGTTTAGTCTTCGGCGCCTCTTCACGACAAAAACAACCATGTCGGCCATACGCCCCGCCCCAGCGATCGCTCACGCCTCGCAGGTGAGTAGTAAAGGCATCGCGCCGGCTATTTTGTCCATCCTCTTGGAGGCCTTGATGCGATTCTCCCCGATGACCAACGGAATGGCGTTGAGCGCGATCAACCGGTTCCTATTTTAGCCGTGTTTCCATAAGGTTCAGCCAATATTCCGCATTTGGACCCTGTAACAGGCGGTATTGAACTCCCTCTCGTTGATGTGGATCATGGTGGCCGATGTCCAAGCGGCGCATATACGTCCGCTGAAACGCACACGAACCGGGTGTTGGCAATGAGCGCGATTCCCCGCTATCGGCCCTTTGGCGGGCCGGCCCTGTTTTCAGCGGGCTTTCGTCCCTTCTTCTTCGGCGGCGCGATCTGGGCGGCCATTGCGGTTCCGCTATGGCTCGCACTCTATCGCGGCGCCCTTGTTTTGCCGACGGCGCTCCCGCCGACGGTCTGGCACGCGCATGAACTCATCTACGGCTATGGCGGGGCGATTGTCGCCGGCTTCCTGCTCACGGCGATCCCAAACTGGACCGGGCGGATGCCCTTGCAGGGCGTTCCCCTGATCGCGCTGTTCGTGACGTGGTGCGCCGGCCGGATTGCCGTCTTGCTGTCCGGGGCCGTGGGGCCCTTGGCGGCGGCGGCCGTCGATCTTGCATTTCCCGCGGCGTTCACGCTGGCGGTCGCGCGTGAAATCGTCACCGGCCGGAACTGGCACAATCTCGCCGTCGTCCTCGGCCTCGCGCTGATCGGGGTGGGAAACGCGCTCGTTCACCTGGAGGCCGTCGGCGCGGCGCAAACCGCCGACCTCGGCAACCGCCTGGGAATTGCCATTCTCCTCAATTTGATCGCCGTCATCGGCGGGCGTATCGTACCGAGCTTCACAGGCAACTGGCTGCGTAAGACAAAGCCCGAAGCGCTCGTGCCGAAGTCAAGCGATGCGCTCGACAAAGGCGCGCTTATGGTGATTGCCGTGGGCGTTCTCGGGTGGGCTTTCGTGCCGGACGGCGCCTTGACGCCGTTCGGACTAATAGCGGCGGGCCTGGCCGCGGGTATTCGTCTCGTGCGTTGGCGCGGCTTGGCGACTCTCGCCGAACCGCTCCTTTTTGTCCTGCATGTCGGTTACGCCTGGCTCGCGGCCGGGCTGTTGCTGTTCGGTGCGAATGCTCTCTATCCGCTGCTCCTGCCGTCCGCCGGTCTCCATGCGCTGACGACGGGCGCGATCGGGACCATGACTCTCGCCGTGATGACGCGCGCCTCGCTGGGCCATACCGGCCGCGACCTTCACGCAGGGGCCGGTTCGACGGCGATTTATGTCCTCGTGACCGCCGCCGCCGTCTTGCGCGTCCTGGCGCCGTCTCTTCCCGTGTACGGCGACGAGGCCATGACCGCCTCGGGCGCGGCGTGGGCCGGCGCATTCCTTCTGTTTGCGGTGCTTTACGGTCCGCTCCTCTCGCGCCCGCGGGCATGACATGAAACGGCGGCGGGCCCCGCCGGTTCGTGCGCCGTTTCGCCGTCAGCCGTTCTCAGGATCGTCGGAACGTGCTTCGCGGTTCCTCATGAAATCCGCGATGGCGAAAAATGGCCGCTCAAGCAGCGCACGCACCTGAGGATCGACCGCGCTCTCCGCGAGGGCGCGCGTCATGCACATGAGCCATTGATCCCGTTCCTCCGGTCCAATCGAGAACGCGCGGTGTGCGCCCATGACGCAGCCGCCGTAGAGGCGCGGCCCGCCCAACCATCCGCTTAAGAACGCGAACAGCTTTTCCTGCACGGGCGCAAGATCGTCGCCGTGCATGGCGCGGATGTCCGCGGCGGCGGGATCCTTATCCATGATCGCATAAAAGCGGTCCACGAGGCGGCGCAGGCCGGTTTCCCCGCCGATCAACCGATAGAGAGTCGTGGTCTCGCCGGGATCGGCGTCGGAGGTCTCATCCGCGATTTGATGTGCATGGTCCATGCGCCAGTGTCATGCGGCGGCAGGCCCCTCGTCTTTGACGGAAATCAATGCGGGCGGGTTCCGCGCCAGGCCTAGAATGCCCCCGAGGCTGTATTCATAGGGGGAGGGACCATGAATTTTCCACGCCTGCTGGGTGTCGTGCTCGCCGGTGTTGTTCTGACGGGGGCTGCGGCCGCGCAACAGAAAGCGCCGGCCGACGTCATCAAGGCCCGGCACGAACAAATGAAAGCCCTGGGCGCCGACTTCAAGACCATCAATGACGCCCTCAAGACCGACGCGCCCGCGGTTGCCGCGATCGCCGCCGTCGGAAAGCACATGGCCGAGACAATCAAAGGCCTCAATGCTTTGTACCCGGCGGGGACGGGGCCGGACTCAGGCGTTAAAACGCGCGCGCTGCCGGAAATATGGCTGCAGAACGCCGCCTTCAAGAGCGCGGCCGATGCATCGGAGG
>JADZAK010000087.1 GCA_020852595.1 Rhodospirillaceae bacterium | reverse complement strand
TCGGCCGCCGCCGGTCCCGTTAGCCGCCATGGGTTTTCAAGCGCGCATCGCTCCGGCCGCCATCGCACCCGCCGATCTCGACGCGGTGCGCGCGATCGTGCAGGCCGCCGGTTCATCGTTCTATTGGGCGATGCGTTTCATGCCTCAGCGCAAACGCGAGGCGCTGTTCGCGATTTATGCTTTTTGCCGCGACGTCGACGACATTGCCGACGGCGATCTTTCGCGCGAGGAAAAGATCGGCGCGCTCGACCGCTGGCGCCAAAAGGTCGATGAGATGTTCGCCGGCCGCCCGTCCGATGCGATTACCCGCGTTCTCGCCGATGCGATCCGGACCTTCGGTTTACGGCGCAAAGACTTTATCGCGGTTATTCAGGGCATGGAGATGGACGCGCGCGGCCCCGTGGTCGCGCCGAGCCAGGAAGAGCTCGATCTCTACGTCGATTGCGTCGCCTCCGCCGTCGGGCGGCTGTGCGTGCATGTCTTCGGCGAGGCCCAGCCGGGCCAGAAAGTCGCCGACCATCTGGGCCGCGCCCTGCAGCTCACCAACATCCTGCGCGACATAGAAGAAGACGCGGCTATCGGGCGGCTCTACCTGCCCCGCGAAATTCTCACGCGCGAGGGGTTCGACACTTTGACGCCGAACGCCGTCGCCCATGACGCGCGGCTTCCCAATGTCATCGCGGCTGTCGGCGCAATGGCCGAACAGGCGTTTACGGATGCCGGCCTCGCGCTGGCGTCCTGCGACCGCACGAAGATGCGCCCCGCGGTGGTCATGATGATGGTCTACCGCCGCCACCTCGACCGCTTGCGCGCCAACGCCTGGCGCCCCTTGCCGCCGCGCACAGGTCTTGCGCGCGCCGGCGCCAAGATCGAGAAGCTGTGGATCGCGCTTCACTATGGATTGTTCTAACCGGGATTGTTCTAACCGATGCGCGTTCACATCATCGGCGCCGGCCTCGCGGGGCTCGCAGCGGCGGTCCGCCTCGCCGACGGCAACGCTCCTATCCGCCTTTACGAAGCCGCGCCGCGCGGCGGCGGCCGGTGCCGCTCCTATCACGATCCGCAACTGGATTGCGTGATCGACAACGGCAACCACCTGCTGATGAGCGGCAATCACGCCGTGCTCGCCTATCTTGAGGCCATCGGCGCCCGGGACCGTCTGGCCGGACCTTCGTCCGCGGCCTATCCCTTCCTCGACGTGCAAACGGGGGCACACTGGACCCTTCAACCGAGCCGCGGCCGCATTCCCTGGTGGCTGCTTGACGCGCGGCGCCGGGTCCCCGGAACGACGCCGGGGGCCTATCTCTCGGCCTTGAAACTTCTGCAGGCCGGCCCCGGCGATACGGTGGCGGGCGTGATTCCGCCCGGTTCGCCCCTCTACCGGAATTTCTGGGAACCGCTGACGATCGCGGCGCTCAACACCGCGCCGGAGCAAGCGGCGGCAATCCTGATGCGCCCCGTGCTGCTGGAGACGTTCCTCAAGGGCGCCGACGCCTGCCGTCCTCTCATCGCGCGGGACAACCTTGCGGACACGCTCGTCGATCCGGCCGTGTCTCACCTCGCCGCGCGCGGCGCCGAAATCCGTTTCGGCGCGCGCGTTCGCGGCCTGTCGTTTGCGGAAGGTCGCGTGAGCCACATTGAGACCGACGACGGTCCGGTTTCGATCGCGCCCGATGACACCGTTATTGTCGCGGTCCCGGCGTGGATCGCCGAAACGCTCGTCCCGGGCCTGACCGCGCCGCCGCCCGGCGAAGCGATCGTCAATGTGCATTACCGCCTTCCGCGCGCCGTCGCGGCGCCGGGCGAGGTCACCATGACCGGCGTCATCGGCGGCCTCGCCCAGTGGGTCTTCGTGCGCGGCGATCTCGCCTCCGTTACCATCAGCGCCGCCGGGGCCGTGACCGATGAAGCGGCGGACATCATTGCAACCCGTTGCTGGGCCGACGTTGCGCGTGTCTTGGGCGAGCCGGCCATGGCCGAACCGCCCGCGCGCGTCATTAAGGAGAAGCGGGCGACCTTCGCCCAGACGCCGGCCGCCATCGCGCGCCGGCCGCAGACACAAAGCCCTTTTTCCAACCTCTTGCTCGCGGGCGACTGGACCGCTACAGGACTGCCGGCGACCATCGAAGGTGCGGTAAGATCGGGTTTCAACGCCGCCGAGGCGGTCCGTGACCGCCTCGCCCGCGCCGGAGCGGCCTAAGAGAATGAATATCGACGTGCCAAAAACGGACGCCTGGGTTGATCTTTCGAGCCTCGATCGCGTGATCGCGGAAGCGACCGGCGCCATGAAAGCGCGGCAGAAGCCGGACGGCCATTGGGTCTTCGACCTCGAGGCCGATGCGACGATTCCGTCCGAATACATCATGCTGAACCATTACCTCGATGAGCGCGAGCCCGAGGTCGAGGCGAAGCTCGCGGAATACATCCGCAGCATCCAGGGTGAACATGACGGCTGGGCCCTGTTCTACAAGGGCGACTTCGACATGAGCGCGACGGTCAAGGCCTACTACGCCTTGAAGCTTGCCGGCGACGACATCGAAGCCCCGCACATGCGGCGGACACGGGATGCGATCCTTGCGCGCGGCGGCGCCGAGGCCGCGAATGTCTTCACGCGTTACGCCCTCGCCCTCTTCGGCGAGGTTCCCTGGCGCGCGGTGCCGGTGATGCCGGTGGAGCTGATGCTGGCGCCGTCATGGTTCCCGGTGACGATTTACCGCTTCTCCTACTGGTCACGCACCGTGATCGTCCCGCTCCTGGTTCTGGCGGCCTTGAAGCCTCGGGCGAAGAATCCGAAAGGCGTGCGCGTGCAGGAGCTGTTCCGCACGCCGCCGGACAAGATCGAACGCTGGCTCAATAATCCGACGGGCCGGTTGGGCGGCGACGTGTTCCTGTGGATCGACAAGATCCTGCGCGTGGTCACCTTCCCGAAAGGACTGCGCGAACGGGCCATCAAGAAAGCCGTGGAAGTCTTCACCCCGCGCCTGAACGGCGAGGACGGGCTGGGGGCGATCTATCCCGCGATGGCCAACGCGGTCATGGCGATGGAAGCGCTTGGATACCCGAAAGATCATCCCGACCTCGTCACCGCAAAGCGTTCCATCAAGAAGCTTTTGACTCCGGGCGAAGGCAAGATGTTCTGCCAGCCGTGTGTCTCGCCGGTTTGGGATACAGGCCTCGCCGTGCAGGCCGTGATGGAAACCGGCGACGACAGCGCCGCCATCGCCGCAAGCTGCGGCTGGCTCAAGGACCGCCAGATCCTCGATGTCGTCGGCGATTGGGACGTGAAGCGTCCGGGCCTGCGTCCCGGCGGCTGGGCGTTCCAATACAACAACGCGCATTACCCCGACGTCGATGACACGGCCGTTGTCGGCATGGCGCTGCACCGCGCCGACCCCGGCAAACATGCCGAAGCCATCGCGCGCGCGGCCGAGTGGATTGTCGGCATGCAGAGCAAGAACGGCGGCTGGGGCGCGTTCGACATCGACAACAACGATGCCTATCTGAACAACATCCCCTTCGCCGATCATGGCGCCCTTCTCGATCCGCCCACCGCCGACGTCTCGGCGCGGTGCATCAGCTTCCTGGCGCAGATCGGCTATGAGGCGAAGCACCCCACGCTTGCGCGCGGGATCGCCTATCTCAAAGGCGAGCAGGAAGCCGACGGCAGTTGGTTCGGCCGCTGGGGTACGAACTACGTCTACGGCACATGGTCCGTGCTCTGCGCCTTGAATGCCGCCGGCGAAGACATGCAAGCGCCGTACATACGCCGCGCGGTGGATTGGCTGGTGGAACACCAGGATACCGATGGCGGCTGGGGTGAAGACGGCGCGACCTATTGGAAGGAGCGCCGCCATGAGCGCAAAGCCAGCACGCCCTCACAGACGGCTTGGGCGGTGTTGGGCTTGATGGCTGCGGGAGATGTCGATCATCCCGCGGTCGAACGCGGCATCGATTATCTTCTGAACGCGCCGCGAGAAGCCGACGGCCGCTGGGTCGAGCCCTGGTATACGGCGGTCGGTTTCCCGCGTGTGTTCTACCTGCGCTATCACGGCTATGCCGCGATCTTCCCGCTTTGGGCGCTGGCCCGGTTCCGCGACCTCAAGGCCAGCAACACCAAGCGGGTCCGTACGGGCATGTAGCCCTTACGAGTGTTGGCGCGGCGATTCCGACGGCGTCAGCGAACCGATCTTGCAACGCTCGCCATCGACGATGATGGTGCCGAAGCGGTCGAGCGTTCCGGTCGGACGCGCATCGACGCCGATCCCGTTGGCATAGGGCAAGCCAAAACACGGGCCGACCAGATCGGCGCGGTACCACTGACGATTACGCGCCTGGAGAAAGACGGTATCGTCATTGACCGCATGGAAGTCGCGAATGTTGCCGTGATCCGCAAACGGGATCGAAGCTTGCGGACCGACAGGCGCCGGCGCGTTGTCCGCGCCGCCGGCACAGCCGGCGAGAACGGCGGAGAGCGCGGCTGCCGCAAGAAATGCACGCATTTGAGTGTCTCCTTCAATTCACTTCGTGCTTGAAAGATATGGACCGGTGGTGGCGCTGGGATGGTAGGATTGAGGCGGATTCAAGGAATTCGCCATCTCCTTGATCCGTAAATCGAAAAAGCTTCAGGGAGAGCGCTTCTTGGCGATTGTCGGCGTCGTCACGGGCCTGGAATTCGAAGCGGACGCCGTTCTACGCCATGCGCGTTTTGCGGGCGTCGCAGACCACGTCCTGGTTAAGGCGGGCCTTGGACGCGCGCGCGCGCGCCGCGCCGCCGAGGACCTGCTTTCGCAAGGAGCGACCGCGCTCTTGAGTTTCGGCATCGCCGGCGGAGTTGCGCCGAATCTCGCGTGCGGAACCACCGTGCTCGCCACCGCCGTCAGAGCGGAAAACATGGAGACGATCGCCTGCACGCCCGCGTGGACGGCGCGGCTCGCCGACGCTTTGCAAGCGTCCTCGCCTTTCGCGCAAGGCGCGCTGGCCTACGCGCCGGCAATCCTGATCACGCGCCAGGAGAAGAGTGCAACCTTCGCGGCCACTCATGCGCTTGCGGCCGATATGGAAAGTTATGGGGTCGGTGAAGCGGCCCTAAAAGCGGGCGTGCCGTTCGCCGCCGTCCGCGTCGTGGCCGACACGGCCGGAGAGCGGCTCCCCGAAATCGCGCTTCACGCCATGGCGCCGGACGGTTCCTTGAAGCTCATGGAAACCCTGAGCCGTATCCTAAGAAACCCTCGGCAAATTCCGGGCCTGATTCGGCTGGGCCGATCAACCGCGCGCGCACGGCGTCGACTCGACAGCGTGGCGGCCCTTGGCGCCCCGAAGGCTTTCTTCAGCGCACCGTGATGGGAGCGGGCGCAAGCCCCTGTTCCTGTCTTGCCCACATCTCACGGAAAGCCGTTTCCAGATTGCGCGCATAGCGCTTCGCATCAAACAAGGGATGCGAGACCGCGTTGCTTGCGAGCTTTTCCTTGACCGCCGACAGCGCCGATGGATCGCGCGCAAGATCGAGCGCGATCCGCTCATACGCGGCGGTATCGGCCGCAATCAGCTCCGGCATGCCGACCGCCGAGAGCAGACTTGCGGCGACCCGCCCGGCAAAGGCGCACCCGAGACGCGTGACGACCGGAAGCCCCACCATGAGCGCCTCGCTGGCCGTCGCGTGGGCGTTGTAATAAAAGGTGTCAAGAAACACATCCGCGACGCGGTAGCGTGCGAGATAATCGAGTCCGATCGTGCGCGCGGCAAAGATCAGGCGGTCCGGAGAGACGCCCCGCTCCCTGGCTTCACGGCGCAGGTTTCGCTTCGCTGTCGGCCCGGGATCGCTCAACCACAAAATGCCGTCATCGACGGCCGCGAGGATTCGCATCCAGCTTGCAAAGGCGTCGGGTGTAATCTTGAACGTCGCGTTGAAGCAACAGAATACGAAAGCCGTTTCCGGAATGCCGAGTTCCGCGCGCGCCGACAGCCGCGCCGGGACAAGTCCCTTGATATTGTTCGTGACGAGATAAGTATCGGGCATCGTCACGACGCATTCTGAAAACCCGTCATAGTGCTCGGGCGGCGTCACCACGCGGTCACCGATGATGTAGTGGTGGCACGAGCTTCCCATCGTCGCCGGATAGCCCAGATAGTTCACCTGTATCGGCGCCGCGCCCGCGGCGAAGATGCCGGGCCGGGACAACGCCGTGTAGCCGTTGAGGTCGATCGCGATATGCACTTGTTTTTCCCGGGCAAGACGCGCGATCTCGGCATCTTGCATTCCAAGGCAGTCAAAAAACCGATCGCAGGCGGCGGCGATCCGGCGCCGTGTGGGGCCGTTGGGATCGCCCCCGAACGAGAAACCGAGAATCTCGAATTCAGCGCGGTCGTGCATTTCGAGCAGGCCGACCGCCAACTGACCGACCGGATGTTCGTGCAAGTCGGAGGAGAAATAACCGATGCGGATCTTCCGGCCGACGACACGCGGCTGTGAGACAGGGGGCCCTACAACCGGGTTATTCCGGCTGAAATACCGAATAGCCGCTTTCTTCTGCTGGACCGGTGAGGACGACAGCGCGCTAAGAACAAACGGTTGCGCGGCATATTTGCCCGCATCGATCCCGGCGAAAAGATCGGCGGCGCGCCTCTCGAATTCGTCCCACTCACAGGACCACAGGCTGAGCAACATCGCTTCGCCGGCGATGAGGTCCATGTCCGGATCGAGCGCCAGCGCGCCCTCGAAATCGGCGAGCGCGCGTTCCGGCTGCTTTGCGCCCATGAACGCAAGGCCCCTCAGCGCGTATGCATTGGCCGAGTCCGGGTCGACTTCCAACGCGCGGTCGCAGGCCGCAATCGCCTCGGCATACCGCTTCAGCGCTTCCAGCGCCCGCGCGCGAACGAACAGCGCATCGAAAGATAATGGGGCGAGACCGAGCGCACGGTCGGCCGCGGCCAAGGCCTCCAGCGGCAAGCGGCGATCAAGGAGAAGGCCCGCCTCAACGACCGGATCTTCCGCGGCGGCCGGGGGCAAACGGCCTTCCAGTTTGGCAAGCGCCGCGGCCAAGTTGTCGCGGCCCGCCCCGGAGTCCGGATCGAGAGCGAGCGCCCGGCGCGCGCTGAGGGCCGCGTCCTCATATCGGCCAAGCGCGAGCAAGGCGGCGGCGCGGTGCGCGTGCCCAGCCGCGAAATCCGGCATGAGCGCGATGACGCGATCGAATCTTTCAAGCGCTTGCGGATAGAGCTCGCGCGCGAGATCGACAACGGCGCGCAAATTCAACGTGTCGGCGTGATCCGCATAGACCGCGAGAATTTGGTCATAGAGGGCGGCGGCTTCGTCAAGCCGTCCAGCCCGATGATGGCTGACGGCCCGATCAAAAACGGCGTTCGGATTCATACCGCAGTTAGCCGACTTTCGCGCGGCGCGGCTCTTCGTGCAGATCCTTCACGAAGGTCTGGACCTGCCGCTCGAACACGTACTCGGCGGAGCGTTGTTTATCGAGCGGAATTTCCGGAGCCATCGGGCCTTCGGTATCCACGCCCTTCAGGAACACCTTGAGCGCCTTCAGCGGACGGTTGACGGTATCGACCACCGACGTGGGCTCGAAACCGCAGTGAACCATGCAGTTGGCGCACTTCTCGTACTTGCCGACGCCGTATTGATCCCACTGGGTGGTTTCCATCAGCTCCGTGAAGCTGTTCGCGTAGCCTTCGCCGACCAGATAACACGGCCGCTGCCAGCCGAAGACGTTGCGCGTCGGGTTGCCCCAGGGCGTGCATTCGTAAGTCTGATTGCCCGCGAGGAAGTCGAGATACATGCTCGACTGATTGAACTTCCAATTCCGGCCGTTGGCCTTGCCGAGACGGAAGATCGAGCGGAAAAGCTCCTTGGTCTGGCGGCGCGACAGGAAGTGATCCTGAACCGGCGCGCGTTCATAGGCATAACCCGGAGAAACGGTCACGCCTTCCACGCCCAGCGTCGCGACATAGTCGAAGAATTCCGCCACGCGCGCGGGAACGGCGTTCGAGTTGAACAGCGTGCAATTGACCGTCACGCGGAAGCCCCGCGAGACGGCTTCTTTGATCGCCTCCACGGCGCGCTCGAACACGCCTTCCTGCGATACGGCATGGTCGTGTTCTTCCTTCAGGCCATCGAGATGGACCGAGAAGGTCAGATACGGGCTCGGCGTGAACTGATCGATCTTCTTTTTCAGAAGCAGGGCGTTGGTGCACAGGTAGACGAACTTCTTGCGGGCCACGAGACCCTCGACGATCTCCTTGATCTCCTTGTGCAGGAGAGGCTCGCCGCCCGGGATCGACACGACAGGCGCGCCGCACTCTTCCGCCGCCTGGAAGCATTCTTCCGGCGACAGGCGCCTGTTCAGGATCGAGTCCGGATAATCGATCTTGCCGCAGCCGTTGCACGCCAAATTGCAGCGGAACAAGGGCTCGAGCATGAGCACCAGGGGATAGCGCGCGTTGCCGCGCAGCTTCTGCTTAAGGATATACGCGCCGACACGAACGGCCTGAATTAACGGAACGCCCAAAGGAGACTCCTACGACGCGATCTGCATATCGCGCAGTTGCTGCGGCAGTTTGAAAACGATGTTCTCGGTGACGCCGTCGAGCGGCTCGATCTCGACATCCCCGAGAGTGCGAAGTTTGGCGATCAATTCGTCCACCAGCGCCTCCGGCGCGGACGCGCCCGCGGTGACGCCGACGACGTTCTTTCCCTCCAGCCACTTCGGATCGAGCGCGCCGGCGTCGTCGATCAGGTAGCTGGGGATATCCATGTCCTCGCCCAGATCGCGCAGGCGATTGGAATTGGAGCTGTTCTTGGCGCCGAGCACCAGGATCACGTCCGAGCGGCGCGCGAGTTCGCGCACGGCCTGCTGACGATTCTGGGTCGCGTAGCAAATATCCTTCACGTCCGGCCCTTCGATGGCCGGGAAGCGCGTCTTGAGGACGGTGATGATATCGCGGGTATCGTCGACCGAGAGCGTGGTCTGCGTGACATAGGCGAGCTTCGTGCCTTCGGCGATGTCGAGCTTCATCGCTTCATCGACGGAACCGATGAGGTGCACTTTGCCGTCGATCTGGCCGAGCGTGCCTTCCACTTCGATATGGCCGGCGTGACCGATCAGAATCACTTCGTAGCCGCCCTTGGAATAACGCTGGCCCTGCGCATGGACCTTGGCCACCAGCGGGCAGGTCGCGTCGAGGATGTCGAGGCTGCGGCCTTGCGCATCCTTCACGACCGCGCGCGACACGCCATGCGCGGAGAACACGGTGACGGCGCCCGCCGGAATGTCGGCGATCTCGTCGACGAACACCGCGCCCTTGGCCCGGAGGTCGTCGACCACGCGTTTATTGTGAACGATCTCGTGGCGCACATAGACCGGCGGGCCGAACTTCTTCAGCGCCAGTTCCACGATATCCACGGCTCGCACGACGCCGGCGCAAAAGCCCCGCGGCTGTGCCAGTAACACCTTCATAAAAGCGCGCCTCGCGATTGATTTGGCGGTTAATTATACCTTGGCCGAAGCACGGCCAAGCCGAACTCGCGGCTTTCCCGGCGACCCGCCCCGCCCAAGCGCGCCAAAAAAGCCTTCTGTTGCAAGAAAATAGTGTTTTTCCAAATACTTGTCGATCAATATGTGGCCCATGCAACGCATTGCAATCTTAGCGATAAGCTGTTGGTCCGGCTTCCTGGTCATGGGCTTCGAGATGCTGAGCGGGCGGATTCTGGCCCCCACGTTCGGCAGCAGCATCTACGTCTGGGGCGCCATCATTACGGTGTTCATGCTGGCCCTGTCCCTGGGCTACCTGCTCGGCGGGCGCTTCTCCATGAAGCACCCCAGCATGGGCAAGCTGTGCGCGATCCATGCCGCCGCCGGCGCCATGCTGCTGCCGGTGCTTGTCTTCGAAATCCCTGTCCTGGATGGGATTTTCGCGATTACGCAGGATCCGCGCCTTGGCTCCTTGATCGCCAGCGTCATCTTGTTCTTCGCACCGGCGGTACTCTCGGGGATGGTGACACCCTACGCGGTGCGGCTTCTGGTCGAGGACGCCCACGCGGCCGGCTTCTATGCGGGCCTGCAATACTTTTTCTCCACTTTCTTCAGCGCCGCGGGCACACTTCTGACATCCTTCTGGTTTGTCCTATTGTTCGACGTCGATCAAATCCTGCTCCTGCTTTTTGGGATCACGGAGGCGGTCGCGCTTACGGCTTTCCTCCTCTCGCGCAAAAGGGTCTGACATGGTTTCGCGCCGTCCTCTCGGTCTGCTGGCACTGATGTGTGCGCTTACCGCCGCGTTGCCGGCCGCGGCCGTCCAGATCCACTCGGAACGCTCGCTTTACCGCAACCTGTTCGTGGTCGAGGATAACGGCCTGCGCTGCCTGACCTTCCGCCGCGCCGTCGCCACCGAGCGCCAGACCTGTCAGCGCACCGCGGAGCCCGACCACCTCGTCTTCCCTTACACGCGCATGATGCTGGGCTCGCTGCTGGTGAAACCAGACCCCAAGCGCGTGCTGGTCGTCGGCCTCGGCGGCGGAACATTGCCGATGGCCCTGCGCCAGATGTTCCCGGACATCGACATCGATGTGGTGGAAATCGACCCGGCCGTGACCCGCGTGGCCGAGAAATTCTTCGGCTTCAAGCGCGATGCGAAGCTCAACGTGCATGAGGAAGACGGCCGCGTCTTCGTGAAAAAAGCCATCCGCGCCGGCACGAAGTACGACATCATCATGCTCGACGCCTTCGAGGACGAGTACATCCCCGAACATATGTCGACCAAGGAATTCCTGCTCGAAGTAAAAAGCGTCATGACGCCCGACGGCGTGGTGGCCGCGAACACCTTTTCGAGCAATCGCCTGTATCCGTACGAGTCCGCGACCTACGAAAGCGTGTTCGGCCCCTTCTACAATCTCAAGCTCGGCAACCGCATCATCTACGCCCAGCCGAACAAGCTGGTGGACCGCGCCACGCTGGAAGCCAACGCGAAGAAATTCGAGGCGCAATTCGACAAACGCGGCTTCAAGCCCGAATGGCTGCTTGAAATGGCCACGAGCGAGCGCGATTGGGACAAGAACACGCGTATCCTGACCGATCAGTTCTCGCCGTCGAACATTCTGAATTCGCGCTAAAAAGCCCCATGACCGAAGCCGAACTCTGCCCGCGCTGCGGCAAACCCGCGGCCCTCTGCGTTTGCGACGGTATTGCGCCGATCAACACCAAGCTGCACCTGTTGATCCTGCAGCATCCGCAGGAACAGGACGTCGAACTTGGCACCGCGCGCCTGACGGCGCTGCATTTCAAGAAGGCTTCGGTAAAAGTCGGGCTCTCCTGGCCGAGCCTTGCGAAAGCCTTGGGGGAACCCGCGGATCCGAAACGCTGGGCCGTCTTGTACCTGGGCTCGGCGCAGCCCGCCAAATTCCCGCCCGGCCGCACGGTCGTCGCGCTCACCAAAAAGGGCGAGCCCGCGCCCGACCAGGACGAAGCCCTGAAGAACCTGCAAGGCGTGATCGTGCTCGACGGCACCTGGGCGCAGGCGAAAACCTTGTGGTGGCGTAACGCATGGCTCTTGAAAGCCCGGCGCATTGCCCTGAAACCAAACCGCCCTTCGCGCTACGGCAACCTGCGCCGTGAAGCGCGCAAGGAGGCGCTCTCGTCCCTCGAGGCGAGCGCGCTCCTGATGAGCACGCTCGAGAACGATCCGGCGATCGCGGACGCGCTCCATGCCAGTTTCGAAAAGCTGCTGACCAGGTTCCGCCAGCAGAAAGCCGGTTAGCGGGAGAGCGCGGCCTTCGCCTTGTCGTAGGCGTCCCGCGCTTCCTTGTTCCGGCCTTTGTCGGCCCGCGCGTGCGCCGGATCGATGGGGACGCCGAGCGCCTTCTCGAGATAGGGCAGCGCCTCTTTCGGCCGCTTCCGCTGCAGCAGAAAATCCCCGTAGAAATAATTCGCCTCGCGCCCGTCGCGGTCGTGAGCGAGGGCCTGCCTGAGATGGGCTTCGGCCTTGCCGTTACTGCCGAAAGAAATCGGCCAGCCGGGCACCTCGTAATAAAGCGAGCCGAGATTGGCATGCACGGCGCCGTTCAGCGCCGCGCCGTCGATCTTCCCGGCCGCCTCGAGAAGCTCGCGCGCGCTGCGCAGGGCGCTCAGGGAGGCGGTGCTGCTATGGACTTCAGCTTCGAGAATGTAGACGAGGGCTTCCCAGATCATGGGCTCGGCCCGGCCGGGATAACGCTGCGCAAGCCCGGCGGCCTCCAGATGCAATGCCTGTACATTTTGCAGGCGCTGGGCTTTGTCGGTCATCTCATACTTGGTGAGCGCCCACCGGTCCTCCAGCGCATCCATGTCCCGCTGAAGACCGGCATCGCCCGCAAAAACCGCGCGCGGCACAAAAAGTAACAAAGCGATCAGAAAAGAACGCACGTCGGCTCCCGGCATAACGGGCGGCATGCTAAACAGAAGGACCGGAAAGCGGAAGGCCAGGTTGTGAATATCCGCGCCACCCATGACTTCTACGAGTCCCTGACGCCGATGCCGTCGGCCGCCATGATCTTCGATGCCGGCCGTTACGCGCAGGCCCCCGACGACTGGTTTATCGCCTGCTCGGATATCAGAGGCTCGACCGAGGCCGTGGCCTCGGGCCGCCATTCCGATGTGAATTTCTCGGCCGCCGCGATGATCTCCGCCCTCAGCAACCTCGCGGGCACGATCCCGTATCAATTCGGCGGCGACGGCGCCGTCGCGCTGATACCGCCCGGATTCGCCGATGAAGCACGCAAGGTCCTCGCGCGCACGCGCACGTTCGCGAAGCGCGAGTTCAAGCTGGACCTGCGCGTGGGTTTCGTGCCGGTGCGCGATCTGACCGAACGCAAATGCGAAGTGCTGGTCGGCCGTTACGAGCCCTCCCCCGGCAACGCCTATGCCGTCTTCCAAGGCAGCGGCGTCGAGGAGTTGGAGCAAGCCGTGAAAGCGCGCAGCGCCGACACCTCTCTCACCGACCTCGCCAGGGTGCGCGACGACGAAGACGACGGCGAACCGCCCGATCTCACCGGCCTGTCCTGCCGGTGGCAGCCTTTAAAATCCACGCGCGGAAAGATGGTCTCGCTCGTGATCCGCGGCGGCGATCACGGGGAGCTGCATAAAAACCTGCACAAGCTCACCGGCGTGGACTCGCTCAAAGCCGCTTCATTCGGCGCTCTCGTCGATAAGTGGCCGGCAAAGGGAATCGTGCGCGAGGCCAAAGCGCTCCATGGCAAATGGCCCGTGCCTCTGCTTGTGGCCTGGATCGCGCTGAAGTCATTGATCCTATCGGCGTTCTATAAATACGACTGGCCGCTCGGCGCATGGCTGCCGGGCAGGTACAAGCGCGAGGTCGCCGAAAACGCGGTCGACTTCGCGCGCTCGGGCGCCGGCCTGGCCCTCGTGTTCGATTGCCCCGCCGACCGCATCGCGCCGGTTCGGGCTTTCATGGATGAACGGCAGGCCAAAGGCGAACTGCAATACGGGATGCACATCTCCGATCACGCCGTGATGACATGTTTCGTGACATCGCCCTCGCAGAACGAACATGTGCATTTCATCGACGGCGGCGACGGCGGCTACACCACGGCAGCCACGCACCTCAAAGCCCAACTGAAAAAAGCCTCGGCCGCCTGAAGGAGAAACCTTCGGGAACCCGGCCGGGGCCTCTTCGTCGACTCCCCACATCCGCGTCGTTCACTTGCCAGATGTAGGGTTTTCGAATGGCTGCACGTCCCATATGGCAGGGTCACTTGCGTCTTTCGCTGGTCACCTGCCCCGTCGCTCTTTTCAATGCCACCACCACAACCAACGATGTTTCCTTCAATCTCCTCCACAAGGAGACTCACCGGCGCATCGAGATGGTGCCGACCGAACCGGAGTTGGGCCCGATCGAGCGCGCCGGCGCCCGTCATCGAAGTGACAGCTCGTTTTAGGAGTGTCATCTCGCCCATGCTGCAGCTGCATGCTGCAAAGACCAAAAAATCCCTTGGGAAATAAGCGGTTGAGCGGCGCTCTTACAATGCTGCAGCGTGCTGCAGATCTGAAATTCTTAAACATCTGAACGCATTGAGGCGCGTCCTTCATGCTGCAAACGATACACGCTTCGGTGTTTTGAAGCGCGCGCGGCCATGGCGCATCGGCACGCATTCGATCCTCTCTTCACAATGACAAACAGCGGCATGCTTTTGAGGGCATGAAATCGCATTTTTATGCGCTAAAATCCGATTTTTGTCAACAAGTTTTTTGCGCAGGCTTTGACATGGCGGGCAAATTTAACGAGGGGGAGCGGTTCCGGGCCCGATTGACTCGCCCGCCGTTTGCCAATCTGATACCGCTCCGGGGATGAACCCCAGCGTTTCAGCGGTTCTCATCAGGGAGGAACATCATCGGGGCGCCCTAATTACGTATACGGTCCCCGCAACTAGTTGCGGCAACTAGTTGCGGGGACAGTATACTTAATTAACGATCCTGCATCGGCTCGGCGGCAGCGGGCCGAATTTCAGGCCGTCGGCGATCGGGAGGCTCTCTTGCGGGGAGCGCTCTTTTTGCCGCCGCCGTCCCTGGCGTTCACCGTCGCCCAGGCGCGGGACTCGGCTTCCTTATGGCTCACGCCTTTCTTCTCGTAGCCTTCCTCGATGTGTT
>JADZAK010000086.1 GCA_020852595.1 Rhodospirillaceae bacterium | reverse complement strand
GGTCGAGGAAGCCGGCGCGGGCGCCGACCGGCTGAAGGACTTCTACGCCGGCGTTGGCTCGGCGCTCGAAGGCATGCTGTTCAACCCCCAGGTCCTGTTCATCTCCGAACGCCTGGAAGCCGATCCCGCGAACAAGGGCGCGACCCGTCTTGATTCTTATTCGCTCGCGACCCGCCTCAGCATCTTCCTGTGGAATGCGGCGCCGGACGACCTTCTCCTGAAGGCGGCCGAGAAGGGCGAGCTTTATACGCAAAAAGGCTTCGCGAAATCCGTCGACCGCATGCTGGCCAGCCCGCGCCTGGAATACGGCGTGCGCGCCTTCTTCGACGACATGCTCCAGTTCGACCTGTTCGATACGCTGGCCAAAGATGGCTCGATCTATCCGACGTTCACCGCGACGACGGTTCTGGACGCGCGCGAGCAGACGCTGCGCACGGTCGTCGATCAACTGATCACGAAGAAGCGGGATTACCGCGATCTCTACACCACCCGCGAGACCTTCATCTCGCCGTCGCTGGCGGCGCTCTATCGCCTGCCGACCACCGGCGGCTGGGTGCCTTACGAGTTTCCGGCCGACAGCCCCCGTATGGGCATGCTGACCCAGATCAGCTTCCTCGCGGGGCACTCGCACCCGGGCCGCAGCTCGCCGACGCTGCGCGGGAAGGCGCTGCGCGAACTTCTGCTGTGCCAGCCTGTCCCGCGTCCGCCCGCGAACGTCGATTTCTCGGCGGTCGAAAACCCGAAGGCCGAGCACCGCACCCAGCGTGACCGCGTGAACTTCCACCTCGAAAACCCGGTGTGCGCCGGCTGCCATAAGATCACCGACCCGATGGGCCTCGCGCTCGAGAACTTCGACGGCGCCGGCCGCTACCGCACCACCGAGCGCGGCACCGTGATCGACGCGAGCGGCAGCCTCGATGGTAAGTCTTTCACGAATGTTACCGGCCTCGCGCTGGCGCTGCATGACCACCCGGCGCTGCCGAGCTGCGTCGTGAAGCGCGCTTACGCCTACGGCACGGGCGGGCCGACTTCGGCCGGCGACAAGGCGACGCTGGATGCGCTCGACAAGCGGTTCGCGGCGAGCGGCTACAGATTTCCGGACCTCTTACGCGCGGTCGTGACCTCGAAAGCCTTTTCGCAGGTCACGGCGGCGCCGGCCACGACGGCTGTCGCGGCCAAGTAATACAAGGGAGAAGCAACATGGCTGATTTCAATCGGAGACGTGTGCTGCGGGGCGCGCTGAACGGGAGCGCCGTGACCGTGGCCTTGCCGCTTCTCAACTGTTTCCTGAACGGGAACGCGACGGCGATGGCCGACGGCTCCGCGATGCCGGTGCGCTTCGGCACCTGGTTCTGGGGCCTCGGCATGGCGCGCAACATCTTCGAACCGAAGAAGACCGGCGCGGGTTATGACCTGCCGGAAGAAATCGCGATGCTCGCGCCGGTGCAGAAGGACATCAATCTGTTCACCAACCAGCAGGCGTTCCGCGACACGGAAGCCAACCGGTGTCATTTCACCGGCTGGGTCATCAACATGACCGGCAACGCGCCGAAGAACGGCCAGAACACGCCGACCGAAACCATCGACATGACGGTGGCGAACCAGATCGGCCGTACCACGCGCTTCAAGACCCTCAACGCCACGGCGACGGGCGATCCCCGCTCGACGGTGTCCTACGAAGGCTTGAACGCACCCTCGACGTCGGAGTTCTCGCCGATCAACTTCTACACGCGCTTGTTTGGGCCCGACTTCCAGGATCCGAACGCGCCCGAATTCAAGCCGAACCCGCAGACCATGGTCCGCAAGAGTGTGCTGTCGGGCATGCTCGACGACGTGAAGGCGCTGGAACGCGATGTCGGCAGCGAAGACAAGGCGCGTCTCGATCAGTACTTCACGGGGCTGCGCCACATCGAACAGCAGTTCCAGCAGCAGCTCACCAAACCCGAACCGCGCGCGGCTTGCGTCGCGCCGACGGCGCTGACCCGCGCACCCGCCGCCGGCGGCGATGCGGAACTCGTGAAAACCCGCCACGAACTCATGACCAACCTGATGGTCATGGCGGTCGCGTGCGATCAGACCCGTGTCTTCAACATGAATTACTCGGCCGCCTCGGCCAACACGATCAAGGCCGGCTACGAAAAGCCGCATCACACCACCACGCATGAAGAGCCGGTGGACGAGCGTCTCGGTTATCAGCAGAATTGCTCGTGGTTCACGCGCCGCGCCATGGAATCCTGGGCCTACTTCGTCAAGGCCTTCGGTGACATGAAGGAAGGCGACGGCCGCGTCATCGACAACGTGTTGATCTACGCCGTGACCGATCACGGTTATGCGCGCATTCACTCGCTCGACGGTATGCCGGCGTTCACGGCAGGCCGCGCCGGGGGCAGGGTGAAGACCGGGCTGCATATCGCCACCGAAGGCAGCACCGTCGCGCGCCTCGGCTACACCGTCCAGCGCATCATGGGCCTCGAGATCCCGTCGTGGGGCACGCGCAGCAACAACACTTCGAAAGAGTACGGCGAAATCCTCGCCTAAGGTGCCATATGCGACGTTTTCAAAAGTTCGCGCCGGTTCTGGCGCTTGCGATCCTGGCTTTTGCGCAACCGGCGGCCGCCCAGCGCGCCGCCGAACGCGAGACCTACGAGCGCGTTCCGATGCCGGCCGGCTTCCAGGTGATCGGCACCGAGCTTGAAGGCCCTGTCTTCGCCGACGCGCGCGGCCGTACGCTTTACACCTGGCCGCGCGGCGGTCAGCGCAATGGCGACGCCGGCGAGCAGCAGGGGCGCCCGACCTGCGACGATACGAAATACACCGAGACCGCGGGCCTCATGAGCCCGTACCCGGCCGGCCTTGAGTTGCCGGAAGTCGCGACGCGGCCGACCTGCGTCCAGGTGTGGCCGCCGGTTCTAGCTACGGCCGATGCGAAGCCGGTCGGAAAATGGACCGTGGTCGAGCGCAAGGACGGCGGCAAACAATGGGCTTACGACGGTTACGCGCTCTACACCTCCGTGCTCGATGAAATGCCCGGCGATACGCGCGGTGGCCGCAGGGCGCGTCCGGGCGGCGGGGGCAATGACGGCGGTACGCCGCGTGTTGTCGCCGCGCCGCCCACCGACATCCCCGCCCAGTTCGGGATCTATTCCGTGAGAAGCGGCCGGCTGCTCGCGCTGGCGAGCGGTTTCTCGGTCTATTCCTACGACAAGGACACCGCCGCGAAGTCCGACTGCACGGGCCTCTGCCTGCGGGACTGGACCCCGGTGCTCGCCGGTGAAACCGCCACCGCCAAGGGCGACTGGACCATCTTCGAGCGCGAGCCGGGCGTGAAGCAGTGGGCTTTCCGCAAGAAGCCGCTCTATACGCGTGTCGCCGATGATTCGGCGCGCAGCCTCGAAGGTTCGGATGAAGCGGGCTGGAGCAACGTCTACACCCAGAAGGAGCCGGCCTATCCGGCGGGCTTCAAGGTGCAGGATTCCTATGCCGGTCAGGTCCTGGCCGATGCGCAAGGTCGCACGATCTACATCTACAACTGCATCG
This sequence comes from Rhodospirillaceae bacterium, assembly GCA_020852595.1. Taxonomy (GTDB): domain Bacteria; phylum Pseudomonadota; class Alphaproteobacteria; order Rhodospirillales; family Rhodospirillaceae; genus SHVO01. Next base: position 5,452 of record JADZAK010000086.1, on the reverse strand, counting down.
ACGACACCTTCGATCAGCAGGGCTGCGATCATCCGGGCGCGCCGCAAGCCTATCGTCTGGCGGTGTGCGGCGGCGGCGACGCGGCCCGTTGCCTCGCGACCTTCCCGTATGTCCTCGCGCCGAAGGACGCCAAGAGCGGCTCGCGCGCCTGGACCGCGATCGCGATCGATCCGAAGACCGGCCGCCATGCGGCGCCGGGGCAGGCGGATGCACTGCATGTGTGGGCTTACCGCGGACGTCCCGTTTTCACTTTCGCCGGCGACAAGAAGCCGGGGCAGGTGGGCGCCGACGGCTGGGGCGAGTTCCACGGCGCGCGCAACGGCTTCAAGGCATTTTCGATCCGTGACGACTTCAAGGGCAACGCGGGCTAAGCGGCCCTTTCAGGAGATCCTCCAATGAAAACCAGTTTTCAACGTGCGTTGGTCGCTTCCGGTGCGATGTTCGCGGTCGCTGCGCCGTTCGCGGCGAACGCGCAGGAAGGTCAGGCGGTCATTCGTGACCGCTCCATCGCCTACGTGATGACCATGGAAGAATGGGCGATGCATAAGACGCCCGGCGCCAAGGCCGAATGCCCGGCCGGCATGAACGAAGGTCCGCGCGAACAGTTCAAGGTCCTGTTCCCGGAAGATGGGCCGAAGCGCACGGTCGTGGGCACCCAGCTCGCCCGTGAATCGCAAATCTATTTCCCCGAGCCGGAAAAAGAAGCCATGCCGTTCAAAGAGGCGGTGGGCACGGTCGTTGGCGGTGTGAACCTGGACGGCAAAGTCGATGTGGACGATTTCACCGGTCCGGACGGCGCAAAGGGCATCGACAATCAGTTTTTCCGCGTCATCGGCTGCGTCAGCAGCTACCGCGACGTCGCGGCCTTGATGGTCACCAAATGGCGCGTGGACAATTCCTTCAACCGCGTCGTGATCGAGCTCACCAATGTCGACGACCTGGTGAACGACGACGACATCACGGTCACGACCTATCGCGGCCTTTCGCCGCTGCTGCCCGACGCGACCGGCAATGGTTACATGCCGGGCGCGTCCCAGAAACTCGATATGCGCTTCGGCAAGGACTTCATCACCAGCTTCAAGGGTAAGATCGTCGACGGCGTGCTGACCACCGAGCCCGCCGACTATCTGATGCCGTACCAGGCGCTCGCGAATATCTCCACGCAGCTGTTCCGCGGCGTGAAGTGGGACCTGCGCCTTACCCAGGACGGCGCCGAGGGATACATGGGCGGGTATGTCGACCTTGAATCCTGGCATGCGCAGCGCCAGGAAAGCATTTCCACGCACCATCAAAGCTACGGCCAGGAATCCTCGCCCACGGTCTACAAGGCGCTGAAGCGCCTGGCCGACGGTTACCCGGATGCCTCCGGCCAGAACACCGCCATCTCGAGCGCTCTGCATGTCCGCTTTACGCAGGTCTTCATCGACCGCCCCGCCAAAGCGACCGCGCAAGCCGGTTCGCAGAACGGCATCAGCCGCTAAAAAGGGCGGATGAGCGGCGGATTGACGGCGGCCGGCCTCCGGCCGCCGTTTTTCTTTGGGCCAAGATTGCTGTGGTCGCGCCCGGAACAATATTATAAGCTTAAAACAATTTCCGGCCGTCACTTGCGGCGGCCGCGATGCGGCGGAGTATCTCTTGTGAAGTGGCCTGCGGACCGGATTTCGTCGAGCTCTCCGAAAAGCTTCGGCATGTATGAAAAAGCGATGCGTTTGTACCCGAGCGCCGATCTGATTCATTTGGAAGTGGGCCTTCCGGGCTTCGATACGCCGCAGCACATCAAGGACGCCGCCGTCGCCGGGCTCCAGGCCGGCAAAGTGCACTACAGCGCTTTCCCCGGAACCGTCGAACTGCGCCGCGCGATCGTCGACCGCCTGAAGGCGCACAACAATCTCACGGTGAAGGAAAACGAGGTCGTGGTCACCAACGGCCTGACCCACGCGTCCTACGCCGTTTTCATGGCCGCTCTCGATCCGGGCGATGAAGTGATCCTGCTGGAGCCCTACTATCCGCAGCACGTCAACAAGATCGAGATGGCGGGGGGCAAAGTGGTTCTCGCGCCGCTCAACAAAGCCAAGGGTTTTGCGATCGACGTGGCCGCGATCGAAGCCAAGATCACACCCAAGACCCGCATGATTTCGCTGGTGAATCCGGCGAACCCCACGGGCCGCGTCTTCTCGCTCGAAGAACTGAGCGCCCTGGCCGCGCTGTGCGTCAAATACGACCTCCTGGTGGCCTCCGATGAGGTCTATGAGCAGATCGTCTATGACAAGAACAAGCACATCAGCATCGCCGCGCTGCCCGGCATGTTCGAGCGCACCTTCAGCATGTTCGCGTTCACGAAAGCTTATGCGATGGACGGCTGGCGCATCGGTTATGTCGCCTGTCACGAACGGTTTGTCCCGGCCATCCTGAAGATCACCGCGAACGACGTTTCACATGTGAACACCTTCATTCAAGACGGCGCTGTCGCCGCCTTGACCGGTCCGCGCGGCAAGGTTGAAGAGATGCTCGCGAGCGACAAGAAGAATCGCGATCTGGTCGTCTCGCGCATGAACCAGATGTCCGGCGTCACCTGCGACATGCCGGAAGGCGCCATCTACGCCTTCCCGAATGTCTCCGCGACCGGCAAGACCAGCCAACAGGTGGCCGACGAGATCCTTGAGAAATGTCACGTCGTGACGGAAGCCGGCACCTTCTATGGCGCGGGCGGGGAAGGGCACTTGCGCGTGTGCTTCGGCGCCGAACCTTATGAGCGCATCGAAGAAGCTATGAACCGCATGGCCCGTTATTTCGCAGGAGCCGCCTGACAATGAGCACCGCAAGCGATAACTTCGACGCCTGGATCCGTTCCTCGTTCCGTCAGATGAACACGGAATTGGAGGACCTGTACTTCGCGCAAGAAGACCGCGCGAATGTCGAGGGGATAGGCGAGACCACGAAAAAGGCGCTGGCGGACGAAGGGTTGGGCTTCATTCGTCCCCTGGTGGCCGAGGGCAATACCAACGAAGCGTTTGAGCGCACATTCGCGACCCTTGGCAATCTAGGTTTGTTCTTCGCGGCTCTGCGGCGGCACGAACTCACCAACCCCGCCCGCGAACACAAATCTCCGTTCGACGAGGCTTCCGCTCTCGGTATGCACATGGGGGCCTCGCTCGGCGTCGTGCCTCGTTTCGCGAACGTCCATCTCAACCATCACAACCGCGCTGTCGACGGCCAGCCGAAGAGCTTTACGTCCTTGAAAGATGAAAAGATCTTCAACGACTACAATACGTTTTCGATCCTGTGTTATCAGCGCGCGGGCGACGCCCTGTCGCGCATACCCCCGCTGGGTGTTTCGAACCCGGCGGCAACGCTGCTGTTTCGCGATGCGCACGCGGCTCTCGCCGATGTTTTCAAGTACAACGAGATGTTATTCGAGAAGATGGATGCCGACCGCTTCTTCTATTGCGTAAGGCCCTATTTCAAGCCGTATCGCGTTGGTCGGCAGGAATATCGCGGCGCCAACGCCGGGGATTTTGCGGCGATCAATGAAATTGATTTGTTGCTCGGCCTGTGCCGCGGCAACGACCCGTACTATTCCCAGCTGCTCGTCGACAAGATGCTCTATATGACACCCGACGATCAGGCGCGTCTGCGAACGAGCCTCGCCACGCGGCCGCTGCTCGACGAGTTCATCGAGGCAAGCGACAGATATGCGGGGCGGGAGTGGTTCAAGACCAATGCGGCGCTGTTTCTCGATGTGTGCGCGGCGCACGGCAAGGCGGCGAGCCAGCATCACGACAGGCTGGTCAATACCTTTATCGTAAAGATGTCACGCGAACTCGAGCAGCGGCACATGGCGCAGATCACGGCCAGCGGCCCGCCGCTGCCGGTGTTGATGAAGGCGCTGGAAAAGCTGCGCGATCTGCGGGCCGCCGCCCCCAGCACCGAGTTCGAGACGGCGCATGCGAAACTCGCCCGGCTGAAGCGTGCCCTTGGCGGTTAAGCCTGCGGCTGGGGATGCGTCATGCCCGGATGGTGGAAGTAGGTCGGCCAAATCCGGCCGACATGTTCCGGCGTGGAGAATAGAAGATTCACGATTGAGGGAATCGCGATCTCCGTGCCGGCGGGAATGAGCTTCGGCATCGTCCCGTCGTAGTACATCGCGAAGGTCGAATATCCCAATCCTTCCATGAAGGCGCGCAAGGCTTCGGGCGCCGTGCCCATCTTCGCGAGCCCAAAGGGATGATACTCGGCGATCACGAAGGGGACCTTGCAGCCCGTCAGCATGGCCTTGCACCCTTTGAGCACATGAAACTCGGCGCCTTCGGTGTCGACCTTGATCAGTTTTGGCGAGCTTAGGCCAAGACGCGCGAACTCGGCGTCGACCGTCGTGGCTTGGATCGTCACCGCGTGCGGCGCTGCGGCGCTTTTGACGTTGCCGGGGAATGTGCCGACATCCCACAGCGCGTTGCCGCCGCTGTCGTCGCTGTTGATGAAGAATGCGATCTCGCCCGGCGCATCGCTGGCGGCTTTTTCGATCAGGGTGATGTTCGTCAGTTTGTTGAGCGCGATGTTGTTCTTCAGGCGCGGCAGGTTGTTGTCGCCCGGCTCGAAGCTCACCACGCGGCCTTTCCCGCCGGTCAGCGTGCCAAGCAGCACCGTGAAGAAGCCTGCGTTCGCACCGACGTCCACGGCAATATCCCCCGCCTCGACGATCTTGCACATCGCCAGCGAGACGTCCGGCTCATAGTGCCGCCCGCGCTCGAGGAACTTGATGATCGAGTTCTCGTTGGACCGCGCCCGGTCGAGGTCGAGTTCCATGCGCAGCGCCCGGCCGCGGCTCGAAAAATCCAGCGTCGCGATCGGCATATCCGCTCCTAGGTCCTGGGGTTCTTTGTGGCCAGCACCAAAGCTCCGGCGAGGAGCAATGAAGCGCCGAGGCAGACGAAGCCGCCGATATAGTTGCCTGTCTGCTCCTGAAGCGCGCCGAGCAGAAAGGGACCAAGGTAGCCGCTCACGTTGCCGACGGAGTTGATCGCCGCGATCCCACCGGCCGCCGCCGTGCCCGCCAGCATCGAGGTCGGCAGGGTCCAGAAGATCGGCGCGCACAGGTAAACGCAGATCGTGCCAAGGTAGATGGCGACGATGCCGCTGACCGGTGACGGGAACAGAACGCTCACCGCGAAACCCGCCGCTCCGACAATGCAGGGGATCAGAAAGAAGGTGCGCCGCTTTCCGCTTTTGTCGGACCAGCGCCCCCATACATACATCGCGATCGCGGCGACCAGGTTGGGCGCGGCCGTGAGCCAGCCCACTTCTTGGTTTGAAAGCCCGCTCAGAGATTTCACCATCAACGGCGTCCAGAAGTTGAGGCCATACAGCGCGAGCACGATGCAGAAATAGACGAAGCCCAGCAGCCACAAACGCGGTGTGGCCAGAACGGCCTTCAGGCTGTGTTCGCGGTCCGTGC
>JADZAK010000085.1 GCA_020852595.1 Rhodospirillaceae bacterium | reverse complement strand
GTGTTCTGGGCGATATTCGCCTGGTGTCCCTGTTGCTCCTGATTGCGCAGGCGCTTGTCGGTCTCGGTCACATGCGCATTCTCGGCGTCGTTCGCGGACGGTTTTGGCGCGCCCTTGGGACTGCGGCCGGCGGGTGGAATTGGGGGAGCGTGTTTACCCATGTCATCTCCTGCTTTCTATTGAGGCCAGGAGACAACGCGCCGGCACGGGCGGTGTTTCGCGTCTACTGGACGCGGTACTGCGTGATGCCCATTTCTTCGATGGCTTGGGCGATGCGGTTACACAAATCGGCCGCGCTGTCGTTGCCCGCGCGCGCCGCCGCCACCGCGAGATCGGCGGCGATGAACCAGGCCTCTGTGCCGTAGGCCGCGATAAGGCGCTGTCCGGCAAGACGGATGTCGACTTCGGTCACGATCGCTCATGCTCCCGGATCGATCTCCGCGGCAGCCAATCCACGGAGTCTGCGTGAACGATAGCCGACGAATGAGGCGGATTTTTGAACGCGCCTGGGACGAGAAAAGCGCGCGCTGCTAGTCCGCCGCGACCGGGCCGCTGGCCGGACCACGGTTACGCCGCGCCATCCACACGAGACCTATCGCGACGATGCTCAACCAACCGGAGATCCAGAACAGGTCGGTGACCGCCAGGAGATAGGCCTGCGTAAGCAGACTGCGCGTCAGCGCCGCCACCGCCTGCAGATCGGTGAAGCCAAAGCCGTGCAGACGGTCCAAGGCCATCTGGGTGTTGATGTTGAAAACGCTGGTGGCATCGGCCAGGCGGTTCTGATGCAGCGCCTCGCGCTGGTCCCACATTGTCGTGGCGATGGAGGCCGCGAAGCTGCCGGCCGTGATACGGCTGAAGTTCGCGATCCCAGAGGCCGACGGGATACGTTCCGGCGGGATGCCGTCCAGCGACAGCGTGATGGTGCTCACGAAGAACGTCCCGGTCGCGATCCCGTTGACGAGCAGCGGAATGGCGAAGTCCCAGAAACTGGCGTCGTTCGTGTAGCCGGCGCGCATGAAGTATGACGCGGCGAAAGCGACGAAGGAGACGCTCGCCACCCAGCGCGCGTCGAACTTCGCCAGCATCTTGGCGGTCAGCGGCGTGATCAGCACCGCGATGAACCCGCCCGGCGCGGCCACCAGTCCCGCCCATGTCGCGTTATACCCGACGTTGGTCTGCAGCCACAGCGGCAGCAAAAGGATGTTCGCGAAGAACACCGCATAACCCAGGCAAAGGGCCAATGTGCCGAGCAGAAAGTTGCCGTGCTTGAGCAGCGACAGATCGACGATGGGATGCTTTTCCGTGATCTCCCAGATGATCCAGGCCGCTGCGCCGATCACGGCGATGATCGTGAGAATGATGATCTCGCCCGATTCAAACCAGTCGGCGTCCTTGCCGAGGTCGAGCATGATCTGCAGCGCCCCGACCCAGATCACCAACAGGGCAAGGCCCATGCTGTCGATGGGGAGTTTACGGGTCGGCGTCTCGCGCGTGGACAGATTGACCCAGCATAGGAAGGCCGTGCCGAGACCCACCGGGATATTGATCAGGAATATCCAGCTCCAGTGATAGTTGTCCGAGATGAACCCGCCGAGCACCGGGCCGATAATCGGGGCGACCAGGGTCGTGATGGACCAGATCCCGAGCGCCGTCGCGCGTTTCTGGGGCGGGAAGATGGAGATCAGCAGCGCCTGCGAACCCGGGATCATCGGCCCGGACACGGCGCCCTGAAGGATGCGGAAAACGATGAGCGCTTCCAGGCTCCAGGCGATACCGCACAGGAGCGAGGCCAGGGTGAACAACAAGACCGATGTCACGAAGGTGCGCACAACCCCGAAACGGCCCATGAGCCAGCCGGTCAGCGGCACCGCCACGCCATTGGCCACGGCGAAGGACGTGATCACCCATGTGCCCTGGTTGGTGCTGGCGCCGAGGTTCCCCGCGATGGTCGGCAGGGAGACGTTGGCAATGGTCGTGTCCAGCACCTGCATGAAGGTGCCGAGCGCGAGCGCGACCGACGTGACGGCAAGTTGTGCGCCGCTGAGCGGCGCCTGTTGTCCCGGCGCGGACATGAATTACGCGCCGTTTTCCGACAGGATACGGGCGATGACCTGATCCGTCGCCGCCTCGATGGCGCCGACCTCGGTCGCGACTTCGCGCGCATGGGTCGATGTGCCCATCACGGCGCCGGATCGATCGCGCAGGTCCACCTCGGCGTGCACCGACAGGCCGATACGCAAGGGATGCTCACGCAACTCCTTCGGATCGAGCGCGATCCGCACCGGCACGCGCTGGACGATCTTGATCCAGTTGCCCGAGGCGTTCTGCGGCGGCAGCAGCGCGAAGGCGCTGCCCGTCCCGGCCGAGAAGCCGATCACCTTGCCGTGGTAGGTGACGTCGTCGCCGTAGAGGTCGGCCTCGACCGTCACGGGCTGGCCGATCCGCATTTCGCCAAGCTGGCCTTCCTTGAAGTTGGCGTCGATCCAAAGTCCATCGACCGGCACGACGGCCATCAGCGGCGTTCCGGTGCTTATCATCTGACCGATCTGCACGCCGCGCTGGGCAATGACGCCGTCGACGGCGGCCGTGATCTGCATATGGCCCAAGGTGATGCTGGCGTCGCGCACATGCGCGATGGCCGCGAGCACGTCCGGATTGTCGGCGATCCTGGTGCCTTCGACACTCGCGAGGGCCTGAGCGATGCCGCCCTGTATGACGTTGATCGCGGCTTCCGCCCGCGTCACCGCGTCACGCGCGTGCGCCAGTTCTTCCTGCGAGATGGTGTCGCTGGCCTTCTGGCGGCGGGCCAGATCGTTCCGCGCCTGGGTCAGCGCGATCCGCGCCGAGGTTTCCTGGGCGCGCAATTCCTCGACCCGCGAGAACTTGGCGCGCACGCCGCGCACCGTGCGGGCCAATTCGGCCTCGGCGGCGTCCATGGCGACCCGGGCGCGCAAGGGATCGAGTTCCACCAGCACGTCGCCGCGTTTCACGGTTTGGGTGTTGTCGGCCCGCAGCTTGATGACCTTGCCGTTCTCCTGGCTGGTCACGGCGACGATGTCGCCGCCGACATAAGCGTCGTCGGTGCTCACATAGTGGCGCGCGTCGAGGAACCAGTAGAGACCGTAGGCGACGGCGGCGACGGCAACGACGGCGCCAAGGCCGGTCAAGAGCCGGCGGCGCTTGTCTTCATTCGCGGACATGTCACTCATGGCTATTTCCTGCATCGAGGGAGAATTGAACGGGTTTGGCGGGATCGAAGCCGCCGCCCAGCGCCATCACCAGGCGCACGCGGCTGGAGGCGAGATCGGCGCTTAGCGCGGCGCTGTCGCGGCGCGCGCGAATGGCCAGCTCCTGGGCGTTCAGCACGTTCAGAAGCGGCGAAAGGCCGTTCTTATAACGCCGCTCTTCCAGATCGACGGTGGCGTCGGCGGCCGTGCGCATCTGCGCGAGATCGCCCGCCTGGGCCTGCAAGGTTTTCAAGGTGCTGAGCGCATCGGCGGTATCCCGCACGGCGGTCAGCAGCGACTCATTGTAATCGGCGACGGCCAGATCGAGGCTCGCCGTCGCGGCGGCATACTGCGCGCGCAGGCGGCCCGCGTCGAACAGCGGCAGATGGATTGCCGGGCCCGCGCCGTACTGCAGCGCGTCTCCGGTGAACAACGGGCCGAGTCCGATGGACGCCCAGCCTGCCGCGCCCACCAGGTTGACGTCGGGATAGAACTCCTTCTGCGCCAGTTCGCGGCCTTTCATCGCCGCCGTAACACGCGTCTGCGCGGCGGCGATATCGGCGCGGCGGGCCAGGAGGTCGGCGGGCAGCGTAGCCGGCAGTTCCAGCGCATCGGCCTTCAAAGACGGGCGCGTAAGAACCGGCCCCGCGGCCCCAGTCCCGGTCAACGCCGCCAGCTGATGCTCGGCGAGCTCGCGCGCGCCCAAAGCCAGTGTGCGTTCCACCTTGGCGGCGGCGAGGAGCGCTTCGGCGACCTTGCTGTTCGCCGGGTTATCCAGCCCGCTTTCAAAACGCGTCGAGGTCAGATCGAAAATCCCCTGACGCTGCTTCAAGGTTTCTTCGGCAACATCGGCGAGTACGTAAGCCCGATCCAGCGCGATATAGGCCTGGGTGACGGCGCCCGCGATGGCGAGACGCGCGCCGGCGGCCTCCAGCGCGGCCGCTTGCGTGGTGGCGCGCGCGCGTTCGATCTGGATCTTCTGTTTGCCGACGATATCCAAGGACCAGTTCAGATTGGCCTGCACCGTCCCGAACCAGCGCGAGGTCCCGCCGATCGGCGGCGGGATCATGTAGGTCTCGCTAAAACGTGTGTACTGCTCCTGCACATCAAAGGTCGCTTGCGGATAGGTCGCCGCGCGGCTCTCGGACAGCATCGACTGCGCCACACGCAAACGGGCATCGACACCGGCCAAGGTCGGATTGTCCGCGCGCGCGGTCTCGATCAAACGGTCGAGCTGGGCATCGCCGAAAGCGGCCCACCAGCGGTCGCCGATCGCCGGGCCCGGCTGCGCGCCTAAACCCAGGCCGGCGGCCGTACGTTGCGTGACCTGCGGCGCCGTCGGCGGCGTGGCCACGCAGCCGGCCAAAATCAAACAGGCGATGGCCGTGGTCGTGCGCAAGGATGCGGATGTCATGCGGACTTCCTCTTTTTAAGCGGGCTCTTCTTAGGCGGGCCTTTTTTAGACGGGCTCTTTTTAGATGGGTTCTTTTTTGCGGGCGCGGCGTCGAGCCGTGCGTTGAGGCGCGACAAAAGACCGATCAGCGTCATCGCCTCGGCCTCGGTGAATTCGCCGAGAATATGATTCCAGAAGTCCATCACGCGCGGCGTCAGCGATTTACCCATCGCCTTGCCCTTGGCGGTCATCTTCAGGTGGACGACGCGGCGGTCCTTGGTGCTGCGCTGGCGCGTCAGCAGGCCGCGCTTTTCCATCTGGTCGGCAATGCGCGTCAAGGCGCCCGCGTCATGGTTCATCTTGGCCGCGATGCCGGCGCAGGTATCGCCGCCGCCGTAACACAGATGCATCAGCACGACCCACTGCGTGAAGGTCAGCTCGGCGTCTTCGAACTGCGCCTCGATGCGCGGCACCATCAGGGCGTTGATGCGCTTGACCAGATAGCCCACCGAGCGCGAGGCGTCGAACGTCTCGAGTTTATAAAACGGCATTGCGGATTCCGTTGAGAATATTGCCTGGACAATAGTTGCCTCGGCAACCATTTGTCAAGGCGGGGGCGGACGCCGGCGCGGCCCCGCGCCGCCCGTGAAGACTCCGCGGTCCCGTGCCGGACGTTGCCGCCTACAGACCTTGGATCAGCGGGTAGAGCGAGATGATCAGCAAAACGGCCATTGTCACGTTGAAGGCGCGCAGCGTCGCCGGACGGCTCAGGAAATTCTTGAGCCCCACCCCGAACGTCATCCAGGTCAGCGAGCACGGCAGGCCCACCAGAAAGAACAGGAAGGTGATCAGCGCGATATGGCCAAACGTCGGATTCGCCGGCGCGAAGGCGGTGATGGCGCTCACCACCATGGTCCAGGCTTTCGGGTTCACCCATTGGAAGGCCGCGGCCTGCCAGAAGGTTACGGGCCGCCCGCTTGTTTCGGCGGAGCCCAGCCCGCGCGCGGTCGCGATCTTATACGCAAAGAACAGCAGATAGGCCGCGCCGACCCAGCGCAGCACGTCATACAGCCAGGGCGCGGCGGCGAAGATACCCGCGAGGCCAAGGCCCACCAGGATCACCATGGCCGCGAAGCCTAAAGCCACCCCGGCGAAATGCGGCAAGGTCGAGCGGAAGCCGAAGTTGGCGCCGGACGCCATGAGCATGACGTTGTTCGGCCCCGGCGTGATCGAAGACACCAGGGCGAAGGTCAGGAAGCTCAAAAGAAGCGTGGTCGGCATGAACGGCATAATGCGTCATGTACCCGCCCGCGAAAAGCTTCGCCAGCGCGCGGCCCGCATGGGTGCTATGCGGCGTTTAGGTCGCGTCGCGGCGGCGCACGGAGCCGGAACCGCTGATCGACGTGCTGACATCCTTCGGCTGGCTCAGGTAGCGCACGCTGCCCGAACCGCTCACCCGCACATTCAGCTCGTCTCGCACGTCCACCACCGCCGAGCCGGAGCCGGAGATGGCGACGCTGGCTTGATCGACCACCAGGCTGTCCATCTTCGCGCTGCCCGAACCGCTGATGTCGAGGTCCAGGGCCTTCAGCTTGCCGTCGGCTTCCACGCTGCCGCTGCCCGAGATGCCGAGTTCGGTTTCGCCGCCGTTGAGGCCCGTGACCTTCAGCTCGCCCGAACCGCTCACGCGGGCCTGACGCAGTTCCGGCACCGTGATGTGGGCGATGATGTCGCCGCGGCCGTTGAAGAAGCCGTCGTCGTTGCGGGCGCGGATCTTGAGGACCCCGTTCTCGACTTCGGTGCGGGTCCGGCCAAGGCTGGCCGCGTCGGCTTCAAGCACGACGGAGGCCTTGGGGCCGACGGTGATGAACACCTTGCCCGCGCCGCCAAACGAGACCCCCGTAAAGGCTTCGACATTGCGCGTTTCGCGGATCGCGGGGCCCGGCGGCTCGGCGGCGGCGGCCTGACTCTCGGCGACCTGACGCTCCAGAATGCGGGCCGCGGCAGCCTCCGCACGCGCTTCAGCACGGGCGGCGGCGGCTTCAATGCGCGCCGACAGCTTTTCGTCGAAACCGGCGTTGCCGGGGCGATCGGCACGCACGGAATGCCCGTCGATACGGATGGGGGAAACAGGGAGAACCGGCGCGACCGGCGCGGCCGGCAACTGCGGCGAGAGCGGATGTGCGGAGGCCTCGCCGACCAAGCAGATTTCAGGCTTCACATCGATGCCGACCGCGGCTTGCGCGGGAACCTTGCTGATCGTGATGGCGGCGGCGCAGGCGGCCGTGAACACGATGAACGCGGTCCCGGCCCGGGCGCCGCGGCTGACGAACGTGGGCAGGCCCTTCTCGGCCAGCACGCGCTCGATGCGGCGGCTGACGGTGGCCGGGCGCGCCATGGCGACACCGAGCGGCGCAATCTTGAAACGCGCCGGCGTGGGCATCTGCGCGAAGTCGAGCAGGACAGCCGCGTAATCGGCGCGGTATGGAACTTGCGAGGCCGCTTCGGCGTCGCTGGCGTCCTCGGCCAGCTCGGCCAGACGCTCATGCAGCCACCAGGCCAGCGGCGAGAACCAGAACACGGCGCGGTGAACCGCCGCCAGGCTCTGGACGTAGAAGTCGCCGCGCCTGACGTGCGCGCGTTCATGCAACAGCACCGCGTCGCGCTTTTCCGCCGACCAGTCTTCAAAGTCCATCGGCAGCAAAATCGTGGACCCAACCGTCACCGGCGCGTTGATCGTATCCGTCATGCGGATATCGGTCTCACCCGTCCAGGCCGCCTCGATCCGCCGCGCTCCGGCGCGAATGCGCGCCGTCAGCGCAAGACCGATGCCAAGGCGAAGCAGCAGAAGGCCGGCGATGCCCGCATAGAGCACAACCACAAGGCCGGACCCGTCGAAGGGTACGGCTTCTTCCACCATGTTTTCCACCGCCACGCTTTCCACCGCCATGCTTTCAGCGCGCGGGGTCATGTTCGCGGCCATGCCGGAAAAATCCGGCCCAAAGGCCGGCAGAACCGCCAGGGGCGCGGCGATCCTGCCCTCGAGCGCCGCGATCTCCGCCACCGGCACTTCGACCACCAGCCACATCAGCAGCAGCGGCATGGCGAGCGCGCCGGCCAGCACCGCGCTCCACGCCGCGAGTTGATGGTGCGGATTGCGGACCTTGAACAGATACAGCGCGGCGCCGACAACGACAGCCAATGCCAGGGCGCGCAAGGCGGCCTGCACCAGCATGGAATCCAGAAACGCCACGTCGACTAACGAGTGCATCATTTCTTCCCTCCCGCCGTCTTGGCGCCGCCCTTCCCGGCGCGCGCCTTTTCGATTTTATTCGCCAGGTCCTGAAGCTGTTTCCGGTCGAGCATCTTGGAATCGACCATGCCCACCAGAACCTCCTCCATCGATCCGTTGCAGAACCAATCGACGATGCGCTTGACCGCTTTGGCGGCCACTTTCCCCCGGGCCTCGGCGGCGCGATAGATGAACGTGCGCGCTTGCGTCTCATGGGTCAGGAACCCCTTCTCCTCCAGGCGCCGCAGAACCGTGCGCACGGTGGATTCCTTCAAGGGACGGCCTTGATTTTCGAGGCTTTCGCGCACGGTCTCGGCGGTCATCTCCCCGCCTTCCCAAATCAGCTGCATGACGGCGCGCTCGAGATCCCCAAGGTCCTTGGCTTCGTCGTTCATCTCGCTCATATCGCGCTACTCCGTGTAATGCTACGAGTCGTAACATATGGTCTCTGCGGCCGCAAGTTAGAAGTCCACGAACAGGTTCGTGGTGTAGCGGATGTTCGCGCGCGGAAACCATGCGCCGGCGTTGCCAATTTCCCAGCCATAGGAATTGGTGACGTTGTGCACCTGGAAGCGGAAGGACGCCGGGGCCTCGCCGATCTTGAACGCATAGCGCAGGCCCGCCATCAGCTCCTTGTAGCCCTTGGACTTGAAGGCGTTGTCCGGCGTCGTCATCTGCCCGCCCCCGTCGTAGAACGCGGTGTCGATGCCGAAACCGGTCCACGCCTTGGGCGCGTACTGAAGCTGCACGAGCGACTGGCGCGGCCACACGCCGACCGGCACCTTGCCGAGCAATCCGCGGTCCACTTCATCGCCGCTCACGCGCGCCTGGATCAGCACCATGCCCGCGACCACATTCAGCCCCGGAAGGATTTCGCCGGTCAGCGATGTTTCGAGCCCGCGATGGCGCACCGCGCCGAACGGTCCGTAGACGTTTGCGGGCCCGACGTTGAAGTAAGGCTTCTTCACCTCGAACACTCCCACCACCAGGTTCATGCCCGGCTTGAGGGTGTAGCGCAGCCCCGCGTCGATCTGCTTGGTCAGCGCCGCCGGCATCGCTTCGCCGCGGTTCGCCGCGATATCCGGCGCCGTGCCCGTTTCCTCGAGGCCGCGCGTGTAGCCGGCGTAGGCCGCAAGGCCCTTCGCGATGACGACACTGACGCCCGCGTTATAGAGCCACGGTTTGTCGGTCGCGCGCGACATCGGCCGGCCCGGCTCCATCGTATCGCGGCGGTAGTCGACCTTCTGCGCGCCGAGGGTAATGCCGCCGACATTGGCCCATTGGCCGAAGTAGGAGAGTCCGGCCGCGCCCTGCTTGGTTTCATTGGATGTCTGAGGGCCGAAGGTCCAGCTGGGCTCGGGGAACCCGATCTGCACGCCGATGCGGCCGGGACCGAGATAGCGCGTGTCGGCGCCGCCAAAAAGACGATCCACGTTGCGGCCGCGCACGGACGCGTCGATGGTATGGCGGAATTCTCCCGCCGTGACGACTTTCTGCAGACGGACTTCGCCCGAATAAGACGTGAAGGCCGAACGCGGCGCCTTGAAGACATAGTGCTCGCCCGTGCCGTCCGGCTTCACGTTGCGCATGATGTCGCCGTAGGACTTATGCTGGATCCGCTCGGACCGGAAAATGCCCGCGCGCAGGTTCCAGTCGTTGCCGAAGTTGTAGCGGCCGAGGAAACCGCCGTTGCTTTCGCGGCAGTCACCCGACGACCAGCCCTGGCCATAGAACGTATGACGCTTCACTTCCGGCGGCGCCCATCCGCCGCCCGGCAGGATGCGGGTCTGCTGCTCGTTATGGCAGTCCTCGAGCTGGCTCCAGAAACCGGTCACCTCGGCCGCGTCCGAAGGCCGCAGATTGAAGATGGCCCCCGCGGTCCACTGGAGGTTCTTGCTGCCTTCACTGTTGTCGATGCGGATCACACCGGCGCCCGCGCCGACGTTCAACTTCGAGGTCACCGCGGTCTGGCCGTTCAGCTCGACGAGCCAGGTGTCATATTGCCCGCCGCCCACGCGCGCGCTCATGATCGGCGCGGCGCCCGGCACGTTGAGGGTGAAGTCCGCGACCCCGGTCGGGGCCGGAAATGCATAAGATTGCGCGCTGATGCCGACACGCACCGTATTGCCGCGCTGGACGTGGCTGTTCAGCTCCGACTGCTGGTCGAAGTAGAGCCCTTCGATGCGGACATTGCCCGCTTCCACGGGGCTGAACCCGCGCGCTTCGTAGGGGCCATAAAGGCCGGTCTGCTCGTTCCCGACCGTGGTTCCGAAGGCGTCCTCGGCGGCCTTCACCGCGTCGTCGCTCGCGCGCTGCGCTGCCGCTTCCACGGATATGCAGCAGCCGGCCGCGATCGCGGCCCACGTCATGACTCTCACGCGGACTCTCCCCAAAAATGCGACGCGATGTAATGCTACAATTCGTAGCATTTACACCCGCAGGTCACAAGAGGCCCATCGATGAAAGGACTGTTAGAAACCGGCGGCCTTAAAAAAAACGCGGTTTAAAAATCGCGGTTTAAAAATCACCCGCTTAAAAATCAAAAGCGAAGTTGCCGAGCCAGGTGACCGGACCGCGCGGCGACCAGGCGCCGGCCGGGCTCACATTCCAGTCGTAGGAATTGAACACGTTGATCACCCGGAATCGAAACGACGCCGGCACGCCGTAGAACGTCCAATTGCGCCGGACACCGAGGTTGACCTGACGATAACCGCCGGTCTTCAGCGCGTTGTCGGGCGTCGTGCGTTGCCCTCCTCCGTCGAAGAAGAAGGCTTCCAGCGCGAAGCCGCGCCAGGACGGCGGCGCGTAGTTGATGTTCACCGTGGACGAGCGCGGGAACACGCCGACGGGAATTTCACCGATGACGCCGCGGTCCACGGCGTCGCCTGAAACGCGCGGCTCCAACGCGACCAGGCCCGCGACGATGTTGAAGCCCGTGAACAGCTGCCCCGCCAGGGACATCTCGACCCCGCGATGACGCACGGCGCCGAAGGAGCCAAAGATATTTGTCAGGTCGAGGGTGAAGTAGGGCTTCTTCACTTCAAAGGCCCCGGCCACAAAGTTGAGCCCCGGCTTGACGGTGTAGCGCAGGCCCGCATCCACCTGCTTGGTGATCGCGGTCGGCATGGCCTCGCCGCGATTGAGCGCGCTGTCCGGCGCCGTGCCGGTTTCTTCGAGGCCGCGCGTGTAGCTGGCGTAAGCCGCGAGGTCCGGCGTCACGAAGACATTGAGGGCGGCGTTGTAGAGCCACGGCTTCGCGGCGGCCCGCGCCAAGGGCAAATTTGGCGCGACGGTATCGCGGCGATAGTCGACCTTCTGCAAACCCAGAGTCAGCGCGCCGCGTTGGGCCCACTGACCGAGATAGGAGACACCCACCGCCGCTTGCTGCGTCTGGTTCGTGGTTTGCGGATTGAAGGTGAACGCCGGCTCCGGCAGCCACGTCTGCACGCCGATACGCCCCGGACCCAGCGCAATCGAATGCGCGCCGCCGAAGATGCGATTGACATCGCGTCCGCGCAGTGACGCGTCGATCGTATGGCGGAAGTCGCCGTGGGTGGCCGCTTTCGACAGGCGCACTTCGCCGGAATAGGACGTAAACGCGGCGCGCGGTGAAGCTTGGATAAAGTGCTGTCCCGTTCCATCGGGCTGCACGTTGCGCATGAAATCGCCGAAGGCTTTTTTCTGGATATTCTCCGAACGGAAAATCCCGGCGCGCAGGCGCCAGTCGTCCCCGAATAGCCAGCGGCCTAAAAGCCCGCCGTTGCTCTGCCGGCAGTCGCCTGTCGTCCAGCCCTGCCCGTAGAACGTATGGCGCTTGATTCGCGGCGGCGCCCACGCGCCTCCGGGGATGACGCTCATCTGCTGTTCGTAGTGGCAGTCTTCGAGCATGCTCGCGAAGCCCGAGATTTCGCCCGCGTCGCTCGGCCGGAGGCGGAACAGGACGCCCGCGTTCCACTCGACATTCTTGCTGGCGTCCTGATTGTCGTAGCGGATAAATCCGACGCCCGCGCCGACGCTGAGCTTGCCGGTAACCGGCGTCTGCACATCGAGCTCGGTGACAAACGAGTCGAACGTGCCCGCCCCTATCATATAGCTGGTCATGGCCTTATCGCCCGGCAGGCGCAAATTGAAATCCGCGACGCCTGTCGGCGCTGGAAAGGGGTAGGATTGCGCGCTGATGCCCACACGCACGGTATTGCCGCGCGAGACGCGGCCGTTCAATTGCGTTTGCTGATCGAAGTATAAACCTTCAATGCGCACGTTGCCGGCGTCGACAGGGCTGAATCCGCGGGCGTTGAAAGGGTCGTAAAGCCCCGTGCGCTCATTGCCCACCGCGGTCCCAAATGCGTCGTCCGCCGCTTTGACGGCGTTGTCGGCGGCGCGCTGAGCCCTCGCTTCGGCGGTACACAATAATAGCGCCGCGGCCAACCCCGCGCGGCACATTCCCCTGACCCGCATGACGCCCCGATCCCGTACTACGGTAGGCGGCCAGTCTGTCGTAGGAGCGCCCGCCCGCGCAAGGCCGCTGACGTTGCGGGCATCTGCACGTTGATGTCTCCTGGATGTCTCCTGGATGTCTCCCGCGAGATCGCACGCAAGCACCGTCCCACACGGCCGCAAGATTTCAGCCACAATCTCACCGCGATGGCCGCTTATACGTAAGCCGATTGTAACGCGACGCCGAAAAAGTCACGCCGCGTTTATTTGCGAGGCTTAGGCAATTCCGCTACCTTGGCCGCGCGATCACAATAAGAGTCACAGGAGAACGCGATGCGTTTGCTGAATGGAGTGTGTGGGATTCTAATGGCGGCCTCCGTCGCGCTGCCGGTCGCGTCCGCCAATGCGCAACAGGCGATGCGCGATGAAGACGTCATCGCCTACCGCCAGGAAATCATGAAGACCATGGGCGCGCAGTCCGCCGCCATCGGTCAGATCCTGGCCGGCATGGTCCCGGACAAGATGCTGTTCTCGCACTTCGAGATCCTGCTCAATTCCGTTCGCCAGGCGAAGATCGCGTTCGAACCGCACGTCGAAGGCGGCGACGCCCTCCCGGCGATTTGGAAAAATCACGCCGACTTCAACGCCAAACTCGACGAATCCGAGAAGAACATCGTCAAGGCGATCGAAATCGCGAAGAAGGACGGCGCCGGCGGCCGGTCCGGTGAAGCCGCGGTCGGCGCCCTGTCATGCAAGAGCTGTCACGACATCTACAAGAAGCCCTAACAGCGCTTAACTGCGGTTGATAGCGGCGTTACGCGGCCCGCCCCAAAACTTGGGGCGGGCCGTTGTTTACTACGCGATATGAAACCCGTCGCGGCTGTGGATCACGCTGCCAAAGTGATGCTGCCAGAGGCGCGCGCCCAGTTCGCCTGACCGGTCCAGCGAGGACCCCACGCTCAGCCATTTCAGCAACGTGGGATGCAGCCCGGCATCGAACAGCATGAAACCGGCGCCGAGGCAGCACGTCTCGGTCTGAAGCCCGCAGACATAAACCCGTCCGATCCCCTGTTCTTTGAGATGCGTGACGAGCTCGATGGGCGGCAGGTAGCCGTACTTGATGAACACCCGATTGGCCGCGACCAGCGCATCGTCGTTTGGGCCCGGCGTCCAGCCCAACTGGCGCTCGAACGGCGTGATCGCTTCGTCGTGCCGCTCGACCGTCGCGACGGTGTAGATCTTCCCGCTCAGCGCCCGGATTTCATCGACGACCGCGGCGGGCATCGCGAAGGTCGGCTGAACGTCGACAACGAGCAGAGCTTCTTTCATGCATGCCCTCCTGAAATTTTTATTTATTCCGCCCCCTGAAAGGGAGAGGTTAGGGGAGGGAATAAAAAGTGAGATATCATTAAAAGCAGAAGACTCGCAGAGAGGCCGTTTCCCGCTCTTTTGTCTAGACATATGAGCCAGATCGGGCACTATCCATCACACACGTTCACGCGGATACTGTTGTTATGTCTTCTTATTCTGCCTGGGATGAAAAGCACGCCGGCGAGATCATCGATGGATTGAAATCCACCGCGGGCGCCACGTTACCCATCCTCCATGCGCTTCAGGGTGCGTTCGGTCACATCACCGAACGCGCCGTTGAGATGATCGCCGACGCCCTCAATCTTTCCCGTGCGGAAGTGCACGGCGTCGTGTCGTTTTATCACGACTTCCGCCGTGAACTTCCCGGCCGTCACGTCCTCAAGCTCTGCCGCGCGGAAGCGTGCCAATCCATGGGCGCCGACGCCCTCGCCGCGAAAGCGAAGAACGCGCTCGGCGTCGACTGGCACGGGACCACCGCCGATGGACGCGTGACTCTCGAGCCCGTCTTCTGCCTGGGTCTTTGCTCCTGCGCGCCGGCGGCGATGATCGACGATAAGCTCGTGGCGCGCCTCGACGAGACATCGCTTGCAGCCACCATCGCGAAGGCGCGCGCATGAGCCTCCTGATCCGCATCCCGCTGGATTCCGCCGCCGTTGCGCTCGGCGCGGACGACGTGGCCGCCGCCGTTGAACGCGAGGCCGCCAAACGCAAGATGGCCGTCACGGTCGTGCGCACCGGCTCCCGCGGCATGCACTGGCTGGAACCGCTCATCGACGTCGACGGCGTCGGCTTCGGGCCCGTCACGGCCGCCGATGTTGCCGCGCTCTTCGACGCGAACTTCGCGAAGCATCCCTTGAACATCGGCAAGATCGCCGAGCATCCCTTCATGAAAGCCCAGACGCGCCTCACCTTCGCGCGATGCGGCGCCATCGACCCGACCTCCTTTCACGAGTATCAGGCCGCGGGCGGCCTCAACGGCGTCGGCGCCGCCATCATGATCGGCCCCGCGCAAACGCGCGATGCCGTCCTCAAGTCCGGCCTGCGCGGCCGCGGCGGCGCGGGTTTCCCGACCGGCATCAAGTGGAAGACCGTCGCCGAAGCCAAAGGCGAAACCAAGTACATCGTCTGCAACGCCGACGAAGGCGATTCAGGCACCTTCTCCGACCGTATGATCATGGAAGGCGATCCCTTCAGCGTGATCGAAGGCATGGCGATCGCCGGGATCGCCACCGGCGCGACATATGGCTACGTCTACATCCGCTCCGAATACCCCGTCGCCGTGCGCGTGATGACTCGGGCGATCCGCAACGCGCGCGCCGCCGGCCTCCTCGGCGCGCGGGTGATAGGCTCCGACCACAGCTTCGATATCGAGGTGCGCGTCGGCGCGGGCGCATATGTGTGCGGCGAAGAGACCTCGCTTCTCGAAAGCCTGGAAGGCAAACGCGGCCAGGTCCGCGCGAAGCCGCCGCTTCCGGCCATCCAGGGGCTCTTCGGCAAGCCGACGTCGGTCAACAACGTCATCACGCTGGCCTCGGTGCCCGCGATCCTCTCGGACGGCGCGGACGCCTACAAACGTCTCGGCATGGACCGCTCGCGCGGCACCATCCCCATCCAACTCGCCGGAAATGTGAAATACGCCGGCCTCTTCGAAGCGCCCTTCGGCATGACTCTCGGCGATCTCGTCATGAAGATCGGCGGCGGCACGCGCTCGGGCCGTCCCGTGCGCGCGGTGCAAGTCGGCGGCCCTTTGGGCGCCTACTTCCCGACCGGCCTGTTCGACACGCCGTTCGACTATGAAGCCTTCGCCGCCAAAGGCGGCCTTGTCGGTCACGCGGGCATCGTCGTCTTCGACGACACGGTCGACCTTGCGCGCCAGGCCCGCTTTGCCATGGAGTTCTGCGCGATTGAGTCCTGCGGCAAATGCACGCCGTGCCGGATCGGCTCGGTTCGCGGGGTCGAACTCATCGACCGGATTCTTGCTGGAAATTCAGGGCCCGAGCAGTTCGCCCTGCTCGACGATTTATGTAGTACAATGCGCCAGGGCTCGCTTTGCGCGCTCGGCGGTTTCGTGCCTTATCCGGTGACCAGCGCCATGACGCACTTCCCGGAAGATTTCCGAAAGAACGTCGCATGACACTCATCAAAGAACAGGATTTCGGGACTCCGGTTTCCAGCGCGGCGCAGACCGTGCGCCTGACCATCGACGGCGTTTCGGTTTCCGTGCCCGCCGGCACCTCGATCATGCGCGCCGCCGCCGAGAGGGGCGTGTCCGTGCCCAAGCTCTGCGCCACCGATAGTCTTCAATCTTTCGGCTCTTGCCGCCTGTGCCTCGTGGAAATCGAAGGCCGCAGCGGCACGCCCGCGTCCTGCACCACGCCCGTCGCCGAGGGCATGGTCGTGCATACGCAAACGGGAAACCTCAAGAAGCTCCGCCGCGACGTGATGGAGCTTTATATCTCCGATCACCCGCTCGACTGCCTCACCTGCGCTGCCAATGGGGACTGCGAACTTCAGGACATGGCCGGCGCCGTCGGCCTGCGTGAAGTGCGCTACGGCTACGACGGCGAGAATCACATCCACGACGCCAAGGACACGTCGAACCCCTATTTCGACTACGATCCCGCCAAGTGCATCGTCTGCTCACGCTGCGTCCGCGCCTGCGAAGACGTCCAAGGCACCTACGCGCTCACCATTGAAGGCCGCGGCTTCGACTCGCGCGTCGCCGCGGGCCCGA
The DNA here is from genome assembly GCA_020852595.1 of Rhodospirillaceae bacterium. Lineage (GTDB taxonomy): Bacteria > Pseudomonadota > Alphaproteobacteria > Rhodospirillales > Rhodospirillaceae > SHVO01. Next base: position 11,314 of record JADZAK010000085.1, on the reverse strand, counting down.
CGAACTTCCTGGAGTCCGAATGCGTGTCTTGCGGCGCCTGCGTCCAGGCCTGCCCGACCGCGACCCTCATCGAAAAATCCGTGGTCGAGATCGGACAGCCGGAACACTCCGTTGTCACGACCTGCGCCTATTGTGGTGTCGGCTGCGCCTTCAAGGCCGAGATGCGCGGTAACGAGGTCGTGCGCATGGTTCCCTACAAGGACGGCAAGGCCAATCACGGCCATTCCTGCGTGAAAGGCCGCTTCGCCTGGGGCTACGCCACCCACCGCGACCGCATCACCAAGCCGATGATCCGCGCCAAAATCTCGGACCCCTGGCAGGAAGTGAGCTGGGAGACCGCGATCGATCACGTCGCCTCCGAGTTCAAGCGCATCCAAAAAACCTACGGCAAGAATTCCATCGGCGGCATCACCTCGTCCCGCTGCACGAACGAAGAGACCTACCTCGTCCAGAAGCTGATCCGCGCGGGCTTCGGCAACAACAACGTCGATACCTGCGCCCGCGTCTGCCACTCGCCGACGGGCTATGGCCTCAAAACGACCTTCGGCACCTCGGCCGGCACGCAGGATTTCGATTCCGTGGACGAGGCCGATGTGATCATGGTGATCGGCGCCAATCCCACGGACGCGCATCCCGTCTTTGCGTCGCGCATGAAAAAGCGTATTCGCGCAGGCGCCAAGGTCGTCGTCATCGATCCGCGCCGGATCGACCTCGTGCGCTCGCCGCACGTCGCTGCGCAGGTTCACCTGCCCCTGAAGCCGGGCACCAACGTCGCCATCGCCAACGCCCTCGCCCATACCATCGTCACCGAAGGCCTGGTCGATGAGAAGTTCGTGCGCGAACGCTGCGACTGGAGTGAATTCGAAGGCTGGGCGGAGTTCATATCCCAGCCGCACAACAGCCCCGAATCGGTGGGCCCTGTCGCCGGCGTGAATCCGCAAGACATCCGCTCCGCCGCGCGCATCTATGCCAAAGGCGGCAATGCCGCGATCTATTACGGCCTCGGCGTCACCGAGCACAGCCAGGGCACCACCATGGTCATGTGCCTCGCGAACCTCGCCATGGCCACCGGCAACATCGGCCGCCGCGGCGTCGGCGTGAACCCGTTGCGCGGGCAAAATAACGTGCAGGGCTCCTGCGACATGGGCTCCTTCCCGCACGAGTTCTCCGGCTACCGTCATGTCGGCGACGACGCCACCCGCGCCATGTTCGAGACCATGTGGGGCGTCGCGCTCGACGCCGAGCCGGGCCTGCGCATTCCCAACATGTTCGACGCCGCGATCGACGGCGCCTTCAAGGGCATCTACGTCCAGGGCGAGGACATGGTTCAGTCCGACCCCAACACCGAACATGTCGTTGCCGGCTTCAGCGCCATGGAATGCGTGGTGGTCCACGATCTGTTCCTGAACGAGACCGCCAAGTTCGCGCACGTCTTCCTGCCCGGCGCGAGCTTCCTGGAAAAGGACGGCACCTTCACCAACGCCGAGCGCCGCATCAGCCGCGTGCGCAAGGTGATGCCGCCGATGTCCGGCAAGGCCGACTGGGAAGCGACCCTGGAGATCGCCAAGGCGATGGGCTATCCCATGAGCTACACTCACCCGTCCGAAATCATGGACGAGATCGCGCGCGTGACGCCGACCTTCGCCGGCGTCTCCTACGGCCGGATCGAGGAACTCGGCTCCATCCAGTGGCCCTGCAATGACAAGGCCCCCGAAGGCACGCCGATCATGCACATGAACGGCTTCGTGCGCGGCAAGGGCAAGTTCATCATCACCGAATATGTGCCCACCGACGAACGTACGGGCCCGCGCTTCCCGCTCTTGCTCACGACCGGACGTATTTTGTCGCAATACAACGTCGGCGCCCAGACGCGCCGTACCGAGAACGTGTTATGGCACGGCGAGGACCGGTTGGAGATCAATCCCTTCGACGCCGAGAACCGCGGCATTCGGGACGGCGACTTTGTGAAAGTGCAAAGCCGCGCCGGCGCGACCAGCCTGCGCGCGCTCATCACGGACCGGGTGGCGCCCGGCGTCGTCTACACAACCTTTCACCACCCCTCGACGCAGATCAACGTGGTGACGACGGATTTCTCGGACTGGGCCACCAATTGCCCCGAGTACAAGGTCACCGCCGTGCAGGTCGCGCCCTCCAACGGCCCCACGGAGTGGCAAGAGCATTACGCCGAACTCGGCAAAGCCAACACGCGCATCGCGCCCCCGACCGCGGCCGAATGAGATGTTGCTTTCGGCGATCGAGATTCTTTTTATTCCTCCCCCTGAAAGGGAGAGGGAATAGATTAGGATCGGACAATGTCCGCACCCGCCGTCCCCTCTCCCATTTTCGAGGCTCCGCTGCGCAGCCTGCGCGGCGGCGCCGAACATGCCGGCACGCGCGCGGTGCCCGAGGAAACGGCGACCGCCTTTACCTATAACCGCGCCTCGTATGCGGTGATGATGGCGACCCCCGCCGATCTCGAGGACTTCGCGGTCGGCTTCAGCCTCGCCGAAGGTATCGTCGCCCATCGGTCCGAGATCGCCTCGCTTGAAGTCGTGCCGAGCGACCTCGGCGTCGAGCTGCGGATGGAGTTGACCGGCGCCGTCGCCGATAAGTTCGCCGAACGGCGCCGTTTCATGGCCGGACCGGTCGGATGCGGCCTCTGCGGCATCGAAAGTTTGAATGAAGCCATGCGGCCGCTGCCCGTCCTCACGAGCGGCATGCGCATCGACGCCGGTTTGGTTCACCAAGCCCTCGCCGACATGCACCGCAAGCAGGACATGAGCCGGCTGACGCGCGCCGTTCACGGCGCGGCGTTCTGGACGCCCGCCAAGGGCCTCGTGGCCTTGCGCGAGGACGTGGGCCGCCATAACGCGCTCGATAAGCTCGCAGGCGGTCTCGCCCGTCTTGATCACGTTGCCTCCGGCGGCATAGTCGTCATCTCCAGCCGTGTGTCCGTGGAGATGGTGCAGAAGGCCGCCATGATGGGCGCGCCGTTCCTGGTCGCGGTATCCGCGCCGACGGCCTTGGCGATCCGCACCGCCGACAAAGCGGGCATCACCCTGATCGGAATTGCCCGCGACGACGGGTTTGAAGTCTTTACTCATGGAGACCGGGTCAGCCTGGTCACGCTGCAGCATGTCATCCGATAAGCTTGTTTATATGGCCAATCAAATTGGCACGGCCTTCAATCACCAGGAGGACGGCGAAGCCGTCGCCTCGATCGCGGGCCACATCAAGGCCTTCTGGGATCCGCGCATGCGCGCGAAGATCTTGGAATATGAAGCCGCGGGCGGCGCGGGACTGGCGCCCCGCGTTCTTCAGGCCGTACGGACCCTGAAGTCCTGAAAAATCTTAGGTCTTTTCGGCGGGCTGCGCGCGCTTGCGCGGCGCCGGGCGCGGTTTCGGGTTGGCGGCTTCATGGGCAAGCCGCAGGGCGCGCAATTCGAGAGTGCGCTTCAGGTTCGCAGCTTCTTTGAGGCGCCGCTCTGTCAGGAATGCTTCATCGCGCTTCGCCGTCGCGGTTCTCGCGCTGTCGGCCTTGTTGAACGCCTTCTCAGCCCGCTTTCTTTCCGGTGTCATGTCGTACTCCCTTATTCGGTTTCAGGTAACGAGCAATGCACCAATGTGATGCGCGGTCTGGTTTGCGTTCCTCCCTTCACGGGCAATCGAGGACCAGGTGACGGCGATGGCCGCCGGTATCGATCTTCTGCCTCACACGCACCTAAGTCCAGGGGCAAAGACACTATTTATTTAGCGCCCCGCCCCGAGATCAGCGTCGTGACGTCGAGCAGCACGCGGCCGACCGCGAGTCCGCCCGGACATGCCAGATATTTCGGCCGCCATTCCGGGGCGAATTTGTCCTTATACCGGCGCAGCCCCCGGAAGCTGTAGAAATGCTCGCCGGCGCGGTAAATCATCCCACCCAGCTTGTGCCACAGGGGGCCCAGCCTCCGGCCCTCGAGACCCGACAGCGGCGCCATGCCGAGGTTGAACCACTGGTAGCCTTGCGCCTTGCCCCACAGCATGATTTCCACGAACAGGAATTCCATCACGCTGTGGATATTGGTGTGACTGTAGCGCATGAGGTCGATGGAAAGTTCGGCCTTGCCCGCGCTCTCCCAGATATTGGCGAAGGCGATGATCTCCTCGCCCTCCATCACCACGCCGCAGCGGAAATGCGCGAGATAACTCTCGTTGAAGAAGCCGAGCGAGAAGCCTTTCTCTTTACCCGACTTCGCGCTGAGCCAGGCGTCCGACACCTTGCGCAGTTGCGGCATCGCCGCTTGGATGTCCGCGGGCGAAAGCATCTTGAACGACGCCCCCTCGCGCCCCGCGCGCCGGTGCGCCTGGCGAATATCGCGCCGGGCCGAAGCGTCGAGCGCGAAGCCGCTCAAGTTCACCCGCGCCTCGTCGCCCATCTTGTACAGCGCGAGGCCCAGATCCGCGTAAAGGCCGAGGTTCTCAGGCTTCACCTGATAAAACACACAGCGCCCGCCGTACCGGTCGCTGAGTTCGCGGAAACGCCACAGCAAGTCCGTCTGCCGCGCCGGCGGCGCCACCGGATCGCCGAGCGCGATCCAGGACCCGCCCTGCACCCGGTACATCAGGAACCCATCGCCCGTCTCGTTGAACAACAGCGACTTGTCTCCGAGCAACGCGAGGTTGGCCGAAGAGTCCGCCGACGCCGCCACAATGGGCGCCGCGCGTGCAATGTCGGCCTCCGTCGGCAGAGTCTGCGCCTGTTTGTGCGGCTGCAGCAGCTGGCGCGCGCCGAGCAGCGCGAAGGCCAGCATCGCAAGCAAGGAGGCGCGCAGGAAACGGGGCGCGTTGCCGTCCAACTCGAACTGCCACCACATCTCGGAGTCATATTCGACATAGCGGTGCGCGAAGAAACCCAGCCAGATGCTGCCCGCGAGGATCGCCCCCGCCGCCAGCAGCCATTGCGGCGACAACTGGAGTTGGGTCAAGCGGCCGTGCCGGTAAAAGGCCCCGCGCGCCGGCAGCAGCACCAATGCGATTCCGACGAGCCCCACGGCCTCGTGGTAGTCCGTGCCGCGGCCCAGGGCGGCGGCCGCGCCGACGGTCAGCAAGGTCATGGTCGCGAAGTAGGCGGAATCCACCCGCTGCAGGAGCGAGCCCGACAGCAGGAGAAGCCCCACGCCGACCAGCGAGGCGATCAGGTGCGAGCCTTCGATGAAGGCCAGCGGCAGCCAGTCGTTGATGGCGTCCAGGACATCGGGCTCTTCCGGCGCCGCGCCGGAAATCAGCAGCATCGCGCCCGCCGTGAACACCGCCGCCGCCATCAGGATCGGCGCGATGGACGACCATTGCCGCGCGGCCAGTTGCGCCGCCGCCGACAAATGGTGCCGCCGGGCCGAAAGTTCCGAGAACCCGAACCAGGCGATCGCCACCATCAGGGGCGCGACATAGTAGATCGCGCGGTACGCCAGGAGCGCGCCCAGGGTTTCGTGGGCGTCGATCTGCCCGGAGGTCAGCGAGACGATCAGCCCTTCGAACACGCCGATCCCGCCGGGCACGGCGCTGATGACGGCCGCCAGCAGCGCGGTCACATAGACGGCCACGAAGGGCAGGAAGCCGATGGCGCTTTCGTTTGGCAGGAGCAAATAGAGCGTCGCGGCGGCGAAGACGAGATCGAAGCCCGCCGCCACCGACTGCCCGATCGCCGTCTTGAAATCCGGGATCTGCACGCGCCAGCGCAGCAAACTCACATGCGGCACGCGCGCGAGGCTCAAGGCGAACAGCGCGAGGCTCGGCGTGACGAGCGCCAGCCCCAAAAGACGCACCGCGATCTCCGGAACGCCCGTGACTTGAGACAGGCTTGTCGGCTGGAACAGGAACGCGATCCCGCCCAGGCGCGAGGCGCCGAGCGGGAACATCGCCGTGTGGAACGCGATCGCCGTGGTGATCTGAAAGCCGCTCAGTCCCGCCGCCGCATAGGCGCGGTAACGGATCGATCCTCCCGTGAGGGCCGAGAATCCCAGATTGTGCGCGAGGGCGTTGGCGATGAAGGAGGTCTTCGCCATCACCGGCGCCGCGACCTTCCCGCCCGCGTAGCGCAGGGCGAAGAAGTCATAACCGATCAGCGCGAGATAACTGACCGCGGCCGCGCCGGCCGCCGCGAGCAGGGCCGTGCCCGGCAGCGCTTCCAGATAATCGACCGCCTCGCCGAGATGATGGTCGGCGAGTTGACGCTCCAGCAGCCAGATGGCGGCGGCGAAGATCGCGATGGCGCCCAGCGGCAAAAGACGGCGCACGTTCGAAAGCAGGCGAGACATGGATACTCCCTCGCGCGCAGTTTAGCGGCAGGGCTTCACCTTGGCACGCCGGACCTTTATGTTGAGCGCGAAAGACCATGGGTCAGCACCGTTCCCTCCTTCTCGCCGCCATCTCCGCCACCGCCCTTCTCGCGGGCTGCGACGATTCGCGCCTCCACGAGGCCCGGCTGAAGATCGATGACGGGATCGCCGCCCGCCTCACCTGGGTCCAGCCGGGCGCCGAGCGCCTGGTCATCCTGTTCGGCTCCTCGGACGCCGCGAACACGCGCGCCGTGGCCAAAACCCTTGCCTGGCCGGACCGCGCGGTCGTGACGGTACCTCCCCCTGCGCCCGGCGCCGCGCCCCCGCGCTGCACCGATCTCGTGAACGGCGCCGCGCGGCGCCTGGCCGACTTGCGCCGCAGAAAAGGGCATCCGGATCCCGAAGCCCCGATCGTCGTCGCCATGAACGACGCCGGCGCGCCGGGCCTCGCGCTCGCCGGCACGCCGCAGGCGAGCGGCCTCAGCGCGGCGGTGGTCTATGAACACTGCCCCACGGATTCGGCCCCGGTCACGCCGTTCTGCACCGCCGACGTCGATCTGCCGGCGGAACCCTCGTCCCTGCCCGTGGTGGTCATCACGGATAAAACCCGCTGCGCCGAAGCGGACGTCGCGCCCGCCCTCCGCCACTTCGCCGACGCGCGCGTCATCGCCGCCGACGGCGGCAACCGCATCGATCTTCTCTCGACCACCGTCGATCAGGTCCTGGGCCACGTCGGCGGCCCCACGCCGGCCACCGATACCGGTCTTCCGGTCATCCCCTTGCCGGCCACCGGCAACGGCCGGCAGCTCGCCATCTTCTTCAGCGGCGACGGCGGCTGGGCGGATATCGACAGCGAGATCGGCGAGGAACTCGCGCGCCGCGGCGTCGCCGTCGTCGGTTTCGACACCCTCAAATACTTCTGGCGCAAGCAGGACCCGTCCGTCGCCGCCGCCGACCTTGCCCGCGTCATCGCGCGGTATTCGGCCGCCTGGAAGCGCGACGATATTGTGCTCATCGGCTACTCCTTCGGCGCCGACGTGCTGCCGTTCCTGTGGCAGAACCTCGACCCCGCCAGCCGCGCCAGGGTATCCAACGTGATCTTCCTCGGTCTCGGCGACGCCGCCGCGCTCGAGATCACCGTCGGCGGCTGGGTGGGCGTCACGCCCGCCGAAGCCCTGCCGACCGTGCCGGCCGCGCGCAGCATCTCGGGCGCGCACATCATGTGTTTCTATGGTGTGGAGGAAGGTTCGCACGCCTGTCCCGCGCTTGGCGCCTACGGCGCGGAAGTCTTCGCCCTGCCCGGCGGGCACCACTTCGACGGCGCCTATGAAAAGGTCGCCGATCTCATCCTCAAGCGCATCGCGAAATAAAAACGGGGGCCCCCAGGGCCCCCGTTTTCGTCTTCAGCAGCTAAAGCGAATTACTTCGCCTTGGCTTTCGCTTTGGCTTTCGCGCCTTTCGGCTGCATGCGGCCGGCGTCGATGAGGAGGTCCTCGACCGATCCGACGCGCGTGCCGTGCAGGGTCGCGACTTTCGTCACTTCCGTCGCGCCGACGCGTTCCATGTTCTCGATCAGGGCAACGGCGCCCGGGATCGGAGCTTCGGGCGGAGCGGCGTCAGCCGGAGCCGGCGCGTAGATGTCGGCAACGCTGATCACCTTCTCCGTCGGCAGGTACACCATCAGCATGGCGTCCGTGTGGTTCAGGCCCTTCATCGCGTAGATCTCGACCGAACGCTTGCCGTCGGAAAGCGTGTACTTGTCCGCCACCGCCTGGAAGGCCGGGGCCGACTTCTTCTGCGCCATGGCGTCCGGGTTGATCGTACGCGGGTTCGCCCAGGCCTTCTTGTAGAACTCCTCGTTCACGGCATGCGTGACCACGGTCGCGCCTTCCGCCACGTAGGTCCGCAAGCCGCCCGAGTGGTCGAAGTGCGTGTGGGTGTTGACGATGTACTTGATCGGCTTGCCCGGAACCAGTTCCTTGGCCTTCGCGATCACGGCCATCGAACGCGCTTCGGTCTGCGGCGCTTCGACGACGATGAGGTGATCGGTCTGGTCGATCAGGAGGCTGTGATGGCTGCCGCCGCGCAGGTGCCACACACCCGGCGCCAGCAGTTCTTCCGCCACGACGATCGGCGGCGCCTGGTAGTTCTTGACGTCGTCCGGAACGGTGATGTTCGCCGGCACGTTGGCCTTCACGCCGGTCACGGTCAGGCGCAGCGCGGGGTGTTCGCCCACGATCCGCGTGATTTTCGAGGGGAAGTGGACGCCGCCGTAGTTCTTATAATCGGAGTACTGGGTCTGGATGAGCATGTCGCCCAGCACCGGATTGTCGATCCACTCCTGCACCAGTTCCAGATCGTTCGCCGCGTTGAAGCGGCCGTAATACTTGTGCTTGCCGACCGTGAAGGTCGTATCCGCGCCGCGGCGGGTCTTGCGGACCGGCGCCTTGTTCTCCTGCGCGAATTTCACGAAGCCGACCGGGGTCGCGGTGATCGCGGCCTGACGGTCTTCGACCGCGGCCATCGCCGGGGCCGCCGGATTGGCCGCCGTCGCGTTCCAGGCCTTGTCTCCGGCCACGAACTCTTCGCCGTTGGCGCCCAGGAACTCGAAGTATTCCTTGCGGAACGGCGTGTTCGGCAGCTTGTCCGCGTCGCTCGGCTCGGCGCGCGTGATCTGCACATGGCTGGCATGGTTGGCATAATCGATGGTCGCCGTGTAGTTGGTCACGGGAATCTGCGCCCATGAACCGGCGTTGCTGAACTGCTGGCCGACCACACCCGACATCCCGTTCCCCGTGAACAGGATGGAATTGGTGGTGGCGACGTTCAGATTTTTCGCGGCGACATCGATTGCGCTTTCTTCTTCGCACGAAGAAAGGGCGAGTGCTGCGGCCATCATCGCGCCGCGTATCACGACTTTATTCATTCGGAAAACCTCCCCTACTCAAGGAGGGGAGCTTAACCCGCAGTCCGGGCGAGTTCCAAGAGGGTTCCGCATCATAACCCCTTGCCCCGCAATGCGGAAAAGTACGAAAATTGTCGCGGGACCAGCTGTACGGCTTGGTCGTATGAGCGAAGGGGGCCGGTATGAAACGTTTCCTTTGGTTCGTTTTCAGTTTTGTGTGCATCGCAGCATGGCGCGATTCCGCACTTGCTCAGGCCCAAAAATCTTCGGATCCACCGGTCTTTTTATCGGGCGGCACGCTCGTGGACGTGATCCGCGGCGAGGTCTATCCGGACGTTGGCGTCCTCGCCCAGGGCGGCAAGATCACCGAGCTGTTTTTCGACTTTCCCTATAATGCGGCCCGAATCCCGGCGAAGGCCGTTCGCGTCGATGTGAAGGGCAAGTACATCATGCCGGGCATGATGGACCTGCACGCCCACGTCCAGACCGGCTTCAAGGGCGTGAAGGTCAACCTCCCACACTATATGAAGATCTTCATGGCCGGCGGAGTCACCACCATCCGCGCCATGGGGTCCGCCGAGGACAACCTTGTCCCCCTGAAGCACGCCATCGACACCGGGGCCGTCGCCGGCCCCAACGTCATCATCGGCTCCTTCCCGCCCATCGAACAGGCGCCCGGCTTCCCCCGCGTCGAACGCACCGAAATGGTCAACACGGCCCTGGAAGCCCGCGCCTTGACGCGCGACCACATCTTCAAGGGCGCCGAATGGGTGAAGTTCTATAACTATATCGACCGCGATGTCGGCGCGGCCGTGGTCGACGAAGCCCACAAACACGGCGCCAAGGTCTTCGGCCACTTCACCATGCTGGGGGCCGATGACGCCGCCAAAATCGGCGTCGACAGCCTCGAGCACACCGTCTCCCTGATCCAGAAGTCGCTCGCCTACGAAGATCAAATCGCCATGACGGATATCGGTTACTACCGGTACTTCGTGCAATGGACGAAGGTGAACGAGAAAACCCTCGATGAGACCTTCAAGACCATGATCGCGCACAAGACCGCGCTGATCCCGACCCTCATGATCCAATATGTCGGCGCGGATCCCGACTATCTGAGCAAGGTCAGCGGCGAATGGTTCGACCTCTATCAGAAGGATCTTTTTGCCGCTTATCAAAAAGACCCGCTCCGTGTTCCCGCGGTCTATAACTTCAAGGCCTACGGACCGCAGTGGAAGGCGAGCATCCTCGCCCAGGCGAAGCAGGTCGCCCGCTTCGTGAAGATGGGCGGACGCGTCGGCACCGGCTCCGATCTCAGCCCGGCGCCGCCGCTCGTGCCCGGCCTCAGCATCCGCCAGGAACTCGAACTCTTCGTCGCCGGCGGGATGACGCCGCTGGAGGCGATCCGTTCAGCCACCATCGTTCCGGCGGAAATCCTCGGCTGGGAAGACCGCTTCGGTTCCATCGAGATCGGCAAACAGGCCGACATCGTGGTTCTCAACGGCAATCCCCTCGCCGACATCAAAGCCGTCGGCAATATCGACAGCGTGATGGTCGCGGGGCGCGTCTACAAAATCAACGAGCTGACGGCGGAACTCCGGAAAGCACCGTAAGAGGTCATTTTCTCATGCCCTACGTCATTGTCGCCCTCACGCTTGGAATTCTCGCGGCATTGTCCCTTGCCGCGGAGCGGCGATGGCGTATGCATGCGAGACTGCCGATGCAATGGGGGGTGCGTGGGCAAGTCAACTGGACCGCCCCTCGGCGCATTGCCCTCGCCTTTACACCGACGCTCGCGGCCGTGATGCTGTTTGGGCCTCTTGTTCTATCGGATACCGCAATCACAAGGCCTATCGCGATCGGTTCGGCCGCGTTTATATTCGCGCATCTCCTGCATCTCGCGCTGCTTGCACGCTGGCATCGGAAAACTTCGGCGGAGCACGCTGTAAAGACGCGCTAAATCCTGAATTCACTGCATCCGTACCCTTCCGATGATCGCCGCCGGCTCTATCACCAAAAGCCTCGAGTTGCTGTTTAAGATGGGGGTCGTCATCAACACGGTCGTCGATGTCGGCGCCGCCGACGGCCACTTCGG
>JADZAK010000084.1 GCA_020852595.1 Rhodospirillaceae bacterium | reverse complement strand
GACGAGGTTCCCCGCCGAGCCGATCAGGATCATCTTCACCCGGCGCGCCATGTCCGCCGCGGTCATCTTATCGGCAGCCACAGCGCCGTTCGCCGTCATATCAGCTTGAGCCATCTCTACTCTTCCCCAAAATCATATTGGCCGGGACCGGACTTGGCGCGCCCGCCTCGGGCAAGCCGACTCTCGTAACGGGGCCGCGAGGCCTGTTGACTTAATCCTGCGCGGCGCGCGATTTGCCGGCGGATGTAACGCCGTCATCGGATTTCTCCGCGACCTTCGGATCCGGATGCAGGATGAAGGCCTGCGCGAATTTCACCGCCCACGCCGCGGAAATATGCGTGTTCTCGCCTGTTACCGAATCCGGGTAAGCATCCGCGTTGCGGCGCAGGGAACGGTATTGTGACGGCACCGGTTCGCCGCCGTAACTGCGGTGATGGCTGGACCACAGCTGCCACAGATTATGGTGCCAGCGTTCGAGATCGAGGTAACCGGCCATCAGTCCGTCGGCGCCGTCCGACGTCAGGCTGAGGCGCACGCGCCAATCCTTCACCGCGTTATAGGGATAACCGCGCGACTGCGATACCGGGAACGTGATATCGACCGGCGCCGTGGTCAGCACGCCGCCCTCGATCTTTCCCTTCGTCTTGTACATGAACTCCTTGCCCCACTTCGCATCGATGCGCTGCGTGCCGCCGGATGTGAAGTTTCCGGCCGCGTCCTGCGTCAAGGCGTCGAGGCCGCGGTAGAGGCTCACGGTCACATCGGGATCGTTCGTCAGGTCGTCCACGTCCGTGACTTCAATGAGCCAGCGGTTGTAGTTGAACTTGCGCATGTAATCCTGAATGAAGTGACGCGCCTGTCCTTCGGGTCCGCGATAATTGTCCGTGCAGCCGACGACCCGGTACATCTGATTGTCGATGCCCGTCTCCTTGCCGTCCTCGCTGACGAAATCGTTGTCGTCCACCTTGCCGTCGAGATTGAGGCCGATGCCGACCTTGCTCACCGGCTCGTGGAAAAACAGCTTCGGTTCGGGCGTCGTATCCGGGAACATGATCTCGCCGTCGCGGGCGAGCTGGGTCTCGGCGAACTTTCCGCCGTTCGGATACAGCGCCTTGAACTGCTCGCGCGGGCCGACGTTCACGCCGTCCGGGCATTCCGTCTTGCCGTCGGGCGACTGCCACAAGGCAAAGCTTTTGTGCGTGAGAACGAACCCAATCGTTCTGTCCTTGAGCGCCCCGTCTTCGGCGGCGGCGGTTCCGGCGAGCCCCGCGATCAGCGCGGCGGTGGATACTACAAGAATGTGTTTCATGAGCCTGTCCCTCGCCTAACCGTGACTGCCGCCGAAATCTTCGCGCACCCAGAAGGCGCGGTAGCCGTTTCTGAGACCGAAGTTCTCGCCCCAGGAATCGCACTCAATATCCCCAGGTTTCTTGTCGCGCGCGCACACGTACACGGGCCGGTCGCGGTAGGCCCATACACGAAGGACACCGGCCTGATCGGCCGCGGCCTTCCTCCCGGTCGCGGGATCGATGGAGATGATCGTCCACAGCGTGCTTGGGCTTTTCGCAGTAGCGCCCGCGCGCACATAGGGGAAATTCCGCATCGCGCGCTGCTGGTCGCCTTTGCCGCTGACGGCCAGGCGGTAGACCTGCGGCTGCGTCGGATGCGAGCAGTCCTGCTGATCGGCCGCATCGTCGTTGCAGGCGTACACGTAGATCGTGCGCCCCTTCTCGTCGCCCAGCACGGTGCCGACACGGTTGATGTGCCGCGTGAACTCCTTGGGCGCGAGAGGCGCCTTCTGGGTCCAGACGTTGGACCAGCCGGGAATGTCGCCGCCTTCAAGGCTATGCGGGATACGGTCCGACGCGCGCGTGTAAAGCGGCTTGCCGCGGAACGTCCACTGCTTCACGCCGGGCGAACTCTCGATGATCGCCCAGTCGCCTTGTGGGCGCACATGCTCCGGCGCGGCAATCGGCTGGAACTCCTGACGGCAGGCCGCGTCGCAATTGGATGTGGCCGCGGTGTCCTTGTCGTGCATGTAGACCGCGCCGTCGTTGGCGGCGAGCACCAGCATGCGGCCGCTGTCGGCCATGGTGACGGCGAACTGCGGCGGGACGTTCGTCGGCGGCGCGGCGGGCTGGCGGATCACGCCGGTCGAACGCGCGTCGCCGCCCATGGTGCGTTTCGTGCCGCCCAGCACGTCGCCGGGTTTGCGGTCGAGCACGGACGTATAGAGAGCGTAGCCTTCGTAAGCCCACTGCCGGCGTCCGTCCTTGCGCGTGAGCACCGTGAACTTGCCGACATCCTTTGCGTCGGCGGGCGCCCAGGCCGCCGGCCAGATCGCAAGGCAGCTGGGCCGCGTCTCCACGTCCGGCAACTCCAGCCCGCCCGGATAGGGGCTCTGCAAGCCGCTGCTGACTTTCTGCACGGTATCGTCGCAGGTGGGATCGCCCTTGCGGTCGCCGAGATCGCCGTTACGGACGGCGTTGAGCGGCCACACATAAAGCGTGCGTCCGTTCGCATCGGCCAGCACCGGGCCTTCGAGCTCCGTCTGCATCGCCTGGAAACCGGGCGGCATCGGCTCGCGCACAAAATCTTCCAACTCGGCCTTTGTCCGCTGCTGCGCGAGCGCGCCGCCGGCGGCTAAAAGCGCGACAACGCCGACGATGCCTTGAATGCGTTTCATCGTGCCCGTCCTCATGCCAGGATCTCGCCGACTTCTTTGTTGGTCTGATTGCTCTTGGTTCCCCAGGAATCGACCTCCAGCCCCATGACCTTGAGGCAGGTGTAGCTGAGCGCGGTGCCCTGCCCGCCCTTGTGATCGATGTGCAGACCGGTCTTCACCTTGCCGCCGGCGCGCCCCGCGGTGAACGCCGGCATTTCCTCCAGCGAGTGCACGCGGGCATAACTCACGTCCGTATTGGCCATGATCAGCACGTTATCGAGCAGCGTGCCGTCGCCTTCCTTGATCTTCGAGAAGGCTTCGACGAAATACGCCCAGGTCTCCATCGAGCGCTTGGTGAACCACGACGCGTTCGGCTGATAGCCGAGTTTCTCGTCGATGGACTCTTCATGCGTGCAGGTATGGTGCGGCTTCTCGTAGCCCTGCTTGGTGGTGTTCGAGTCGGACTTCGACATGGTCATGTTGAAGACGCGGGTCTGATCGCAGGCCACCGCCATGACCATGAGGTCGGTCATCATCTTGTGGCGCGTGGCGATAAGCTGGCTGTCCGTGCCCGGCGCCGGTTCCTCCTTGAACGCTTTCGCGGGCTTGCAGGCCGCGCGCGGCTCGGGCTTGGTGAGCTGATGGTCGAACTGTTGCTCGAGGTGACGCAGGCCGGTGAAGTACTGGTCGAGGCGCGCCTTGTCCTCGGCGCCGACTTTGCCGTTCAGCGCCTTGATCTGATCCGTGACCGCCGACAGCGCGCTCTTGCGCATCATGATACGCGGATTGGGTTTGAACTCGGCGGCGTTGGGGTCCTGGAAATCCGGGCCGAACAAGCGCGTATAAAAAGCCATCGGCGAGAACTCGGGCGGGTTCGGCGTCGTCGCGTTCTCGTAGCTGATGATGTTGCGGATATCGCCCGTCGCGGTCGCCGTCAGGCTCTTGAAGCGCGTGGTGCGGCCGATGCGGTTGGCGAGAGTGGTGTCGAGCGATTCATAGAGCGGAAGGTTTCCCACCACCGGCGCGCTGCCGGTGCGGAACACGACCCAGCCCGTGTAGTGGCAGAAGAACGTTCCATCCCGGTAGGCCGTGAGGTTCGTATGCACATTGATGTGCTGCTTCACGTTCTTGATGGCTTCGAGTTCTTCGGTGAGCTCGTAGTTCTTCCCGGTCTGCGCCGGCACGAAGATCTTCTTCGTGATGCCGCAGCCCCAGAACCAGGTGCCGAACCGGACCGGCAGCGGCGATTCATCGGCGAAGGCCGTGCCGTTGCCGTTGAGATCGGCGTCGAGCAGGGGGAGGCCGACGGTGACGGCCCCGCCGCCGAGAAGTCCTTTAAGCGCGCTCCGGCGATCGAATGTCATCGGTCTCTCCCTCAGTTCGCACGCGCGGCATCGGCCGCGGGCGCGCTGACTTGCGAAAAGGAATGGCTGAGCGCGATGGCGCGCAAGAGGCCCGCGAGGCGGTAACTGTCGTCTGCGAAACGTGTGTCGAGATAGCTGAGCAGCGGGCGGTCGGACGGTTCCGTCGGGCCGCCGGTGCCGTAGCTGTAGGCGCGCTTCACGAGGCACGAGGTCAGCGCCGGATGGTCATGCAGCGCCTGCCCCAAACCGGCGACATTGGTGAAGGCCCTGCCGTCCAACGAACCGCTGGCGTCGATCGGTGAGCCGCGCTCGGTTTCGCGGTAACGGCCGGAACCGTCGAAGTTCTCGAGCGCGAGGCCCATCGGATCGGTGATCTTGTGGCAGCCCGCGCACACCGGGTTCTCGAGGTGGAAGGTCACGCGGTCGCGCGCCGTGCGCATGCCGGGCTTGGGGTTCTCGACGGCCGAGAAGTCCACGTTCGCGGGCGGACGCGGCACCGGCTGACACAGGAGAAGCTCGCGCAGGGCTTTCCCGCGCAGGGTCGCCGAACTGCGGCCCGGATGTGAATGAACCGCGAGGAAGCTGATGTGCGTGAGGATGCCCGCGCGCGGACTGCCGGCGGGGAATTCATAACGTGTCCACGACGGCGGCGTGGTCAAACCGTAGATCACCGCCAGCGCCGGCGAGATGAAGGTCGCGCGCGTCGTGTAGAGATCGCGGTAGTCTTTCTTCTGTGTGACGAGGTGATCGATCACGGTGCGGATGGTCTCTTCACGCGCGTCCGCCATCGCCTGCCCGGTGAACTTCGGATAGACCGTCGCGTCCTTGGACAGCGCGTTGAAATCGTCGAAGCCGAACATGTCGTCGAAGAAGGCGCGCATGCCGGTCTCGAGCCGTACGCTGGCCAGCATGCGGTCGACCTGGCGGGCGAGGCCTTTCTCCGTGTGCAGCTCGCCGCTCTCGGCCGCCTTCAGGAGACCGTCATCCGGCACCGCGTTCCACAGGAACAGGGAAAGGCGCGTCGCCAGCGAATAGGAATCCAACCGCTGTCGACCCGGCGCCCCGGGATCGGCTTCCGACGTTTCCGTGACGAACAACACGTTCGGGCTTACCAGCATCGCTTCGAGCGCGATGGAAAGGCCCGCGTAGAAGTCCTTCAAGCCGTCGGCCGACTTCGCCGCCTCGTCGACAAAGGCGTTCAGTTCGCTTTCCGTGAGCGGGCGGCGGTTCAGGAGCCGCCCCTTCTCTTTCAGGAAGGCCGCCGCACACGCGCGGTCGGCGGCCGCGTCCGAGGCCGGTTTGCACGGCATCAGGAAAGCGCGGTGCTGCGGGTCCAGCGCCATCTGCGAAACCGTGAGCGCGGCTTTCTGATAGAGCTCCAGTTGCTGGGTCGTGACGCCGCCGCGCGAAGTGCCGAGCGCGATCAATCCGTCCGTGCGCTGCGCCGGCGGGAAGGTCGCCACCGGGCGGATATCCGGCCCGAACACATAAGCGATGGTGTTGAGATACTGCGCCTCGGTGAGAATGCGCAGGCGTTTGGGAGAGCCTGCTGTCACCGGCTCGCTTACCTTGGCCGTAACGGCCGTAGCTTGCGGCGAGGGCGACGAACAGCTCACCACGCCGGCGGCGGCGAGGCCAACCAGGGCGTTGCGTACAATCGAAGACAAAAACAGCGTTCCGTCCCGCCGGCCAGATAAATGCACGTCCGTTCCTCCCACCGCGCCGGCGCCGCGTTCTCTCCCACGGCGCCGCGCCACTGTATCTCAAACGCTCAAACACAAATACGCCGCTCTCCGGTTTTACCGGCTCTAAACCGTCACCCGTGCCGCCGGTAAACCCCTCATTTCCCTTACTTTAGGCTTCGTCGCCCGACGGCCCCGCCCGGCCCGGCCGCAACAGACCATACTTGGCCATCTTCTCGTTCAGCGTGCGCCGCGGAATGCTCAAGGTATCGATCACCGCGGCGATGGACCCGCCATGATCCCGCAGCGCCGCTTCGATGAGCCTGCGCTCGTAAGCCGCCACACGGTCCGCCAGCGCGTGACCCGCGCTCACCTGCGAGGGTTCGGCGTGACGCAGGATGTCCTGCACCGTCAGGCCCGCCGCTTTCAGACCGAGGCCGTATCTTTCAGCCACGGCCTTCAGTTCGCGCACGTTGCCCGGCCATTGATGCATCAAGAGCACTTCGATGTCCGAGGCCGACAGCGGACGCGCCTTCGTGCCGGCGATCGTTGCCGCCTGCGCGGCGAAGTGTTCAAACAGCAGCAGAATGTCGCCTTCGCGCGCGCGCAACGGCGGGATCAGGATCTCGGCGCCCATCAGGCGATAGTAGAGATCGGCGCGAAAACGTCCCGCGCGGCTCTCGGCTTCGAGATTGGTCTTCGTCGCCGCGATCACGCGGATATCGATCGGGATGCTCTTGTTGGAACCCACACGCTCGATGGTGCGCTCCTGAAGCACGCGCAGAAGCTTGCTTTGCAGGATCAGCGGCATGCTTTCGATTTCGTCCAGCAGCACCGTGCCGCCGTGGGCGAACTCGAACTTGCCTTCGCGGGCGCCGCGTGAGCCCGTGAACGCGCCGGCCTCATGGCCAAAGAGCTCGCTTTCAAAAAGCTCCGAGGGAACCGCCGCGCAGTTCACCGCCACGAAAGGCGCGCGGGCGCGCGGACCCATGTCGTGCAGCGCACGCGCGACGACCTCCTTACCCGTGCCCGTCTCGCCCACGACGATGACGTCGCGGTTGTGCACGGCCAGCTCGGCGATCGTTTCGCGCAGGCGGATCATGGCCGCCGACGTGCCGATCAGGCGCGTCTCGAGACCATCCCGCGCCGCGACCCGGTCCGACAGCTCACGCAGTTCGAGCTTCAGCTTGCGCTGTTCGATGGCGCGGGCGATCACCGCCGTCAGGTGGTCCGGCACGTAGGGTTTCTGGAGGAAATCGTAGGCGCCCGCGCGCATCGCGGCGACCGCGAGCTGCACATCGCCGTGCGCCGTCAGCAGCACCACGGGCACATCCGGGTCGATCTTGTGCACTTCGTTCAACAAGTCCATGCCCGACTTCTGCGGCATCTTGAAATCGCTGAGCACGACCATCGGCATGTTCCGGCGCACGGCGCTCAAGGCCTCGTGCACGTTCGCCGCGGACTCCACAGTCAGTCCGCCAAGCTCCAGCCATTGCACAATCGAATTGCGCACCTGTTCTTCGTCATCGACGACAAGGACCGCCGATTTCATGCGCCGGTCTCCGCGGGGGCCGTCACTTGCGCGGCCAACGGCAATGTGATGCGGAACGTGGTTCCCACATCTTGTTCGCTCTCCACCGTAATATCTCCTCCCATATCCTTGACGATGCCGTACGAGATCGACAGGCCAAGCCCCAAACCTTCACCGACTTCCTTGGTCGTGTAGAACGGATCGAACACCGAGTTCAGGAAATCGCCGGGAATCCCGCGCCCTGTGTCCGACACTTCCAGCACGGCGACATTGTTGCCGCCCTGGAAAATTTCGACCGTCAGATTCCTATTCGGATGATCGCGCATGGCATCCAGGGCATTGGACACCAGATTGACCACCACCTGCTCGAGGCGGATGGTATTGGCCACCACGTAAACCGGCTCATCCGGCTGGAGCACGGTGAGGCGCACGTCGTCGGCCGTGACCCGATAATCGATGAGCTTCAGCCCATACCGCACGGCGGCAACCAGATCCGTCGATTGTTTTGCCACCGTTTCCTTACGCGCGAAACTCTTCAGATGCTGCGTCAGCTCGCCCATGCGCTCGACGACGGACGAGATGGTCGTGAGGTTCGCGGCCGCGCGGTCCTTGTCGGTCCGCTCCAGGAAAATCTGCGTACTCGCGATATAGGTGCGCAGCGCCGCCAGCGACTGGTTGATCTCGTGGGCGACGCCCGCCAGCGCCTGGCCGAGGCTCGCCATCTTGGTGGCGTGGATCAGGTTGTCCTGCGCCCGCCGCAGATTTTGTTCGATGCGGATACGCTGATCGATCTCCACCGAAAGCTGGCTGTTGGCGGCCGTCAGCTCCGCCGTACGCGCGGCGACGCGCTGCTCCAGGATCGTATGGGCGTTCATCTTCGCGCGCATGATCTGACGCCGCTGGTGCGTGACGAGCACGATCAGCATCGCCGCGATCATGGTCACGACCGCGCCGCCGGCGACGAGACCCGCCTGCCCCTGGATCGTGCGCATGTCGCTCAGCACAAACAAGGTCCAGTCGTACTGCGGCAAGGTGCGCGAGAAAGCCACGTACTCGTGGCCGGTGACGGAGCCGTCGTCGATGTTCTCGACCATCACGCCGTCGATCTCGCGCTCGCCGGACAGAAGCGGGTTGGCTCGCAAAACCGCGCCGCCGTATTGCTGGGTTTCGCGGAACATGCGCACTTGCGGATCCGACAAAGGCGACATCGGCCGGTACAGCCACTGCGGGTCCGTGGTGAGGAAGATCACCTCGTTGTCGTCGACCATGGCGACGACATCGCCCGCGCTGCGCCAGTCGTCCTGCAAGTGCATGAGGTCGATTTTCACCACCGCGACCCCGATGGTATTCCCGTCGGCATCCGGCACCGCGTGCCACAGGAAGTAGCCCGGCTGGCCCGTCGTCACGCCCACGGCGTAATAGCGCCCCTTCCCCGTGATCAATGCGTCGGTGAAATACGGGCGGAAGGCGTAGCTTTGGCCGACGAAGGTGTTCTCACGGTCGAAGTTGCTGGCCGCGAGCGCGATCCCGTCGCTGTCGACGATATAGAGATCGGCGGAATCGGCGGTCTCGTTCAGCCGCTTGAGATAGAGGTTCGCGGCCCGGATGGCGTCCGGGTTCTCGGGATGGCGGAACGCCTCGATGATCGGCGCGGCCTGCGAGAGCACGTCCGGGAGATAGCTGTAGCGGCCGATGGTGTAGTCGAGGGTGCTGGCGAGAAGGTTCAGCCGTTCCTGCGCGGCGCTGCCCTGGTTGCGCAGCGCGGCCCGTTCGGCCAGGAGGTAGCTCAGCGTGCCGGCGGCAATCAGCATCAGCGCGCCCACGGTGATCGCGGCCGTGCGGCTGAGGAAGATCGAACGCAAGGCGGCCCGCGGTGAGTTCATCAGCCGCCCACGCTCCGCACGGCGCCGAATGGCGCGCGAACCTGTTTCATGACGTCCTCCCCCGGCGAACCCCGCGGACGCGGCGCTCGCTCCGAACGGCCGCAGGCGGCCGCCCTCCCGCCGAATCACTGATCGGCGAAAATCAGCCTATACCCATATCGCCATCGGCGTAAATCCGCCGAATCCGGTCAAAACCAGGCGCACATGATCATATGCGCCTGGTGTGCGACAGGGGATGGCCTTCAGGGGAACTGCGGCGGCGGAACGCGCTTTTTCGTCGCCTGTTCAAAGGCATAACCGATGGCCAGCACCTTCGGCTCGCCGCACTCGGCGCCGACGAAGCTCACCCCGAACGGACGGTCCCTTTCGCCCGTCGGCTTGGCATCGGGACCATTGCCGGGGTTCGTGGTCATACCGAACGGCACCACCAAGCCCGGATAACCGGCGCGCGAGGCGAACTCCGCCCCGCTCGAGCCCGGGAACAGCACGGCATCCACCTTCTCGCCGACCAGCAGCGTGTCGATGCCCTGCGCCTTGGCCATCTCCAGACCGCGCGCGCGGTCCGCGTCATAGCGCGGCTTGTCCTTCACGAGGTCCACCGCGTCCGAGCTGTCGAGGCGCGATTGTTTGTAGCGGATGGTGTTCCATTCCGTATGGGCCAGGTTCCACTCCCGCAGTTCCGTCAGCGACGTGAACGGCGCGTTCGGACCCAAGGTCGCCAGCCACGCATTGAAATCGCGCTTCATGCCGTAGTTGAAGATGGTCGAGCAGGTATCGTTCACGCCGGGCACGTTGGTCTGGCAGACGATGTGAAGCGCGAAGTTCTTCTTCGGGTCCTTTTCCAGATAGGTCGGGAAGTCCTTCTCGATGACCTCCGCGCCCGCGGCCTTGATCGCGGCGATGGCTTCTTCCATCGAAGCGAGTTCGTCTTCCCGCAGGCCCGGACGCTTGCCGCCGCCCGGCAGATCGAGCGGCGTGTAGATCGCCGCCCGCGAGACCCCGATGCGCGCGCCCTTCAGCGCGTCGGCCTTGAGAAATTGCGTGTAGTCATTGTTCGCCGGCGGCTGGCACTTGGTCGTCGCCGGATCGTTCGGGTCCGGCTGCTTGCTTTCCATCGCGCCCAGCATGATGGCGACATCGGTCACCGTTTTGGCCATCGGGCCCGACATGTCCTGGTCCAGGCTCACGGGGATGATGCCCCAGCGGCTGATGCGGCCCGTGGTCGCGCGGATCCCGGCGAGCATGTTGGCGTTGGTCGGGCTCATGACCGAGCCGCCCGTGTCGGTGCCGACGTTGGCGGCCCACATGTTGACGGCGACGCCGATCCCGGAGCTCGATCCGCCGGTGTTCATCTCCGGCTCAAGATCGACCTGCATGCGCGGATCGTACGGGTTGTAGCTCTGGCCGACCATCGCGTTATAGCCCGACTCCATCTGGTTCGGCGGGCCCGCCATCCAGTTGGCGAGTTCGGTGAGCGTCGATTTCGCGATGATGATGGCGCCCGCGTCTTTGAGGTTCTTCACCAGGGTCGCATCGTACGGCGGATAGTAGCCCTTGAAGGCAATGGAACCGCCGGTCGTCGGCATGTCCGTCGCGGTCTGGATGTTGTCCTTCACGGCGACAGGAATACCGTGGAGAGGCCCGCGGATCTTGCCGCTCGCGCGTTCCTTGTCGCGTTCATCGGCTTGCCTGAGCGCGTTGGGGTTGACCGAGACCGCCGCGTGCAGGCGGTGATCGTACAAGGCGATGCGCTGCAGATATTGTTCGACGAGCTGGCGCGAGGTCACGCGGCCCTCCTGCATCGCCTTTTGCATATCGGAGATGGACGCTTCCACCACGCTGAACGGCGGCTTCGCCTCGGCCTGCGGCGCGGGCTTGTCGCAAGATGCCAGTGCGAGCGGCGCCACCAGCGCCGTCGTCAGGAACAGTCCACGAAGCCGAGATCTCATGCCGCGCCCCTTTTGAATGTGACGCCGGCCCCTCGCCGGCGTGCGAAAGCGGAAAACCTTAGCCCAAGACATGCTGGCGCGCCAAGGTTGAGCAAGGCAGCAAAAATCTAAATCAGGGCGAACCGTGAACTAATCGTGCGCGGGAACGTTCACTCCTTCGAGATTCCGGCCCTCGAGATTCCGGCAAGTGAAACGCGCATATGTTCACATCAGGAGGTTTCATGAAGATCAGAGATGTCATGCATAAAGGTGTGGTCGCCGTCGATCCGGGCACATCGATCCGCGATCTCGCCGCGACCATGCGCGACGAGGACATCGGCTCTCTTCCCGTCATCGAGAATGACCGTCTCGTCGGCATGGTGACGGACCGCGACCTCGTCTGCCGCGGGCTCGCCGATGGTCATGACATCGAAGCGCTGACCGCGCGCGACATTATGACCGTGCCCGGTCTTTTCTGCACCGAGAACGGCGATGTCGAGGATGCCGTTCACCTGATGGATGGCCGCAAGGTCCGCCGCCTTCCGGTGGTGGATTCCGAGGAACGGGTCATAGGGATGCTGACCCTGGGCGATATTTCAGCCGGGGCCTCCCGCGATCTTTCCGGGGAAGCCATAAAAGCCGTCTCGACTCACCACGTTTAGCCGCCTAAAAGCCTGTCCGAGCCCGATAAATGCCTTGCTGATCCGCGCGCGCCTTGGGTAAACCTAGGGCCGCGCGGGTGTAGCTCAATGGTAGAGCAGAAGCCTTCCAAGCTTACGACCGGGGTTCGATTCCCCGTACCCGCTCCAAATTCTGCCAACTGGATCAACGACTTAAACCAAGAGGGCCATTAACCATTTTAGGTTGGTGGCCCTTTTTGGCACAATTTGGCACAATTCCTTCCGAACTTCCCGGAAACAGAAAGGTGCCTCCAGTGTCCATTCAGGTCCGCGGTCCCCACCAGTTTCGCGTCCAGGTACGACGCAACGGCGTCTACGTCAGTGAGACGTTCGAGACCATGCAAGAAGCCAAGGCGTGGGAGCGCGTCATGGAGGGCAAGGTCACGGGCGACGATGTGGTGGACCTGCGTAAAGCCAAGGCCACCACCCTCCAGCAAGCGTGCGATTGGGCGATAGAGAACGGCCACTCTGGTCCGGGTGCCAATGGGAAGAACCTCAACTCCAAATGGCGGTATTGGAAGACCACGGACCTGGCAACGTGGTCCATCGCGTCCATCCATGATTGGGACCTCATAGAGTGGCGTAGAAAGGTCTTGGACGAGGACAATGCCGAGGATGGGGACGTTATAGGCCCGGACGCGGACGGCGGCGCCCAGACCTGCCTTC
>JADZAK010000083.1 GCA_020852595.1 Rhodospirillaceae bacterium | reverse complement strand
TCCATGGAATAGGGTTTCGGCATGACTGCTGGCCTCCCATCCAGCAGTCAGCTTGAATCACGAATCAGCCCTGGTGGGAATCCCCAGATTCAAAGAAACCGCAAGACGCTCTAGGTGTGGAAAAGTGACGCGCGCGAAGGCGCGCATCTTTCAAGAGGCCGGCCTTCGCCGAAGTGGTTTTCCGATCAGAACAGGCCCAAAATAAAAGGGCGGACACGGCGCCGTTGATTCAATTTCGCTACGACAGCCTCTAGTGCCGGGTCACGGGACTGAACGTCTCGCCGCGCCGCAGATCGTTCAGAACACCGCCGATCACATGCTCGGCAACGCCCAGCTCGCGCAATGAATACTCCGCCATGACGATCGCCAGCTCATGCTCGCCCATGACGGCGAGGTCGGCGCCCTGGCGCTTCAGGAACGCCAGTTGCTCGGTGCTGTGGCTACGGGCGATGACCTTGATGTCGTGGCGGATTTTGCGGGCCTGGGTCAGTATATGCCCCGCCGCGAAACCGTCCGGGGCGGTGATGACAAGAAGGCTGGCGGTCGCGATGTGCGCGGCTTCGAGCACCGCGACGGCGGCGGCGTTGCCGTAAACGACGTCCAATCCCTGTTGGCGCAGCTTGTCGGCGGCCATGCGGTCATATTCGATGACGATAAACGGGCGTTCCTGGCGCGTGAGCTCGGCGCCTATGACGCTTCCCACCCGGCCGTAACCGACGATGATCGTATGCCCTTCGGACACGGCGGCCTTCGGAATCGCGGGCAGCGCGGCATAGCGGTTCAGCAGTCCCGTAAACCACTTTACGCGTCCAAGCGCGCGTTCCAGCGGACCGATGAGCTTGAACAAGAACGGGTTCAGGGAAATCGAAAGCAGCGCCGTCGCCAGGATCAGGCTCTGGACCTCGCGTGTCATGATCTTGAGCTCGACGCCGAGCGAGGCCAGGATGAACGAGAACTCGCCGATTTGCGCGAGGCCGGCGGAGACCATCAGCGCCGTCCCGACAGGATAACGGAAGGCGAGCACGATGATGAAGGTGATCAGGAACTTGGCGACGATCGTGATCAGGGCGGCGCCGGTGAGCCAGACCGGATGGGCGAGGACGATGGCCGGATCGACCAGCATGCCGACCGATACGAAGAACAGGACCGCGAAGGCGTTCTGAAAGGGCAGAGAATCCGCGGCGGCCTGATAGCTGAGGTCGGACTCGTTCAGCACCATGCCGGCGAAGAACGCGCCCAACGCAAACGACACCCCGAAGAGTTCCGAGGAGCCGTAGGCGATTCCGAACGCGATCGCCAGGACCGACAGCGTGAACAACTCGCGCGACCCGGTACGCGCCACCTGGCCCAAAATCCAAGGCGCGATGCGACGGCCCACAAAAATCACAACCGCGCCGAAGACCGCGATCTTGCCAACGGCCAGCGCCAGCATCTCGGCAAGGGGGCCCAATTGTTCCGCTTCCGGCAGGTCGCCCGCGCGCAGCAGGCCGCGGGTCGCCGGCAACAGGACCAGGACCAACACCATGATCAGGTCTTCGACGATCAGCCAGCCGACGGTAATACGTCCTTCATGGCTGTCGAGCTTGTGGCGCGCTTCCAACTCGCGCGTCAGCACGACCGTACTGGCCACCGACAGCGCCACCCCGAATACAAGGCTGGCGCCGGGCGACCAATCCCACAGGAAATGCGCCGCCGAGAAGCCGAGCATCGTCGCGAGAACCGTTTTGACCACGGCCCCCAGCAGCGCGATGCCGCGCACGGCGTGGAGGTCTTTCACGGAAAAGTGCAGACCGACGCCGAACATGAGGAGAATGATGCCGATCTCGGCGAACTGATTGGCGAGTTCGGCGTCGATCAGAAACCCGGGCGTATAGGGACCGACGACAATCCCCGCGAGCAGATAACCGACGATGGGGGAAAGCCGAAGACGCTGGGCCAAAAAACCCAGGGTGAAGGCCATCACGAAGGCAAGGGCAACGGTCGTAATAAACGCCGTTGCGTCGTGAGCCATCTGTTCCGTTCCCCTTGGCCGGCCCCCTCCCCGCGGGATCGGATGATCCCGGGCCGAAAGCCCTTGCGGAACAAGTCATAGACGCGCGGCCGCCGGCTTTCAACAGCCGGGAAGCGCGATGCCCTATACGAGCGCGTCGTCGAGCGAATAACCGGCCGCGCGGACCGTGCGGATCACATCGGCGCCGTCGCTGGCATTCAGGGCCTTACGAAGGCGGCGGATATGCACGTCGACCGTGCGGGGTTCGACGTAGATGTCCGGGCCCCACACGCCGTTGAGCAGCTCTTCGCGCGAGAACACCGTACCCGGGCGTTCCATCAGATACTGGAGCAGGCGGAACTCGGTGGGGCCGAGGTGGATGGACTTGCCGCCGCGGGTGACGCGGTGGGCGTCGAGGTCCAGCAAGATATCGCCGAAGGTGAGCTGTCCCTTGCTCTGCGAGGGCTTCGCCCGGCGCAGAAGTGCACGCACGCGCGCGATCAGTTCCGGCATCGAGAACGGCTTGGTGAGATAGTCGTCGGCGCCGACGTTGAGGCCGCGGACCTTGTCCGATTCTTCCGTGCGCGCCGTCAGCATGATGATCGGCACATGGCGGGTTTCGGTTTTGCGGCGCAGCTGGCGGCACACCTCGATGCCGGACATACGCGGAAGCATCCAGTCGAGGATAACGGCGTCCGGCAACGTTTCGCCCGCGACAATGACGGCTTCTTCGCCATCCCTGGCTTCCGTCACGTTGTAACCTTCCTTCTCGAGATTGTAGCGAAGCATCGTCACGAGCGAGGCTTCGTCTTCGACAATCATTACCGTCGGTTTCATGAGTTTTCCCCGAAGACCCGATTCCATGGTTCGTTCAACCGAAACGACCTGTGACATAGTCTTGTGTCTTTCCTGATTTTGGAGTTTGGAACACGACTTCCGTGTCGCCGTATTCGACGAGGCGGCCGAGGTACATGAAGGCGGTGTTGTCGGAAACGCGCGCCGCCTGCTGCATGTTGTGCGTCACGATGATGATGGTGTAGTGGCCGGTAAGTTCGCTGATCAGATCTTCGATCTTCGCCGTGGCGATCGGATCGAGCGCCGAGCACGGTTCGTCCATCAGAAGCACTTCCGGATCGGCCGCGACCGCGCGGGCGATGCACAGACGCTGCTGCTGACCGCCCGAGAGCCCGAGGGCGCTCTGGTCCAGGCGATCCTTGACCTCGTTCCACAGCGCGGCGCTGCGCAGCGCGCGCTCGCAGGTTTCCTCGAGCACGGTTTTGTCGCGCACGCCGTCGACCTTCAGCGGATAGACCACGTTCTGGAAGATCGACATCGGGAAGGGATTGGGCTTCTGGAACACCATGCCCATGCGCTTGCGCAGCGCGATCACGTCCGCGTCGCGGGCGTAGATGTCTTCGCCGTGCAGCTTGATCGACCCGGCGATGGACAGCCCATCGACCAGATCGTTCATGCGGTTGATACAGCGGAGCAGGGTCGACTTGCCGCAGCCGGAGGGTCCGATCAGCGCGGTCACCAGGCCCTTTTCCATCGGCATCGTGACGTTGTGCAAGGCCTGAGCCTGACCGTACCAAAGACTTAAGTTCTCGATGTCCAGGACCGCACCCGCGCCGCCGCGTTTGACGTGGTACACGGTGTCTTCCCGGGCCGATGTAGCGATATCCATGTTCATTAGACGTCCGCGCTCACTGCTTAAAATTGACTGCCCGCGAATTTCCGCCTCAGGCGATTGCGGATCACGATGGCGACGACATTCATGACGAAGATCAGGCTGATCAGCAGCATCGTGGTCACGAAAACCATGGGTTTTCCGGCTTCGGCGTTACGGGACTGGAAGCCCACGTCATAGATGTGGAAGCCGAGGTGCATGAAGCTGCGTTCAAGGTGGACAAACGGGAACAGGCCGTCGACGGGAAGCTCCGGGGCCAGCTTCACGACCCCCACCAGCATGAGGGGGGCGACTTCACCGGCGCCGCGCGCCATGGCGAGGATGATGCCGGTCATGATGCCGGGCATCGCGCGCGGCAGGACGATGTTGCGGATCGTCTGCCACTTGGAGGCGCCGCAGGCCAGCGAGCCTTCGCGCATGGAACGCGGCACGGCCGCCAGGGCCTCCTCCGTCGCCACGATCACGACCGGAACCGTAAGAAGCGCGAGAGTCAGCGCCGACCACAGGAGGCCGCCCGTCCCGAACGTGGGATTCGGCAGGCGTTCCGGATAGAACAGGGCGTCGATCGAACCGCCCAGCGTGTAGGCGAAGAAACCAAGCCCGAACACGCCGTAAACGATGGACGGCACGCCCGCCAGGTTATTGACCGAGATCCGCACGATGGACACGAGGCGGCCCTGTTTGGCGTATTCGCGCAGGTACAAGGCGGTCATGACGCCGAAGGGCGCGACGGCGATCACCATCAACAATGTCATGGCCGCCGTTCCAAAAATCGCGGGCAACACGCCGCCTTCGGTATTGGCTTCACGCGGCTCATCGCCAAGGAACTCAGCCCAGCGCGAGAAATAGACAGCGATCTTACCGCCGAACGACAGGTCGTTCGCCGGATAAAACCGCACCAGGTGCGCCATTTCCTCCGTCTTTTCCTCGCCGCCCACGGCCACGAAGGTCACGGTATTCGCCGCATTGAGGCGCCGCAGGTCCTCGACTTGGACCGCGAGCTTGTCGTAATTCCCGCGCTGAACGGCGGCGTCGGCTTCAACGCGCGCCTGCGCCTGGCGGTAGTCCGTGCTGTCACGACCGCTATCAAGTTCGACGCCGCGCAGATCGAGGCGCGCCGCTTCCAGCTTGTGATTGATCGCGCCGATTTCGTCCTTTTCGATGTCGTTGGCCTGTGCCCAGCGCTGGCGCGACATACGGTGCGCGGCCACGAAAGCCGGGTCGTCAAGCGAGGCGATCTGGCGTTCGGCGCCGTCGATGGTCGCCGACTTGATTGACCCGACGAACGGACCCCATTCCAGACGTTCGATGAACAAGACGTTTGCCGGACGCTCACGCTTGGTCACCGTGAAATCGGGGATCCAACGGAAGTCTTCGCCGTAGAGGTCGAAGTTGCCGGTCCGGTAGAGGGTGCGCGAGGTGTAACCGTCGGCCGCGGCGATCCGCGCCCGCCATTCCGGCGTCAGGGCTTCGAGAACCTCCGCGTCCGGGCGGAAAAGCTCCTCGCGGAAGGGCTCGCCGGCGGTGACCGTGCCGTCGGCTTGGGTCACGACATCGATCGGCTTCGGGATAAACGTCAAGATGCCGTTCCAGGCGACCAGCGCCAGGAAGCCGGCGATCATCGCGATCCCGAGCGCCAGCGCGCCGCCCAACACCCACAACGCGGGCTCGCCGCGTGCGCGCATGTCGGTCCGGCGGATCGCCGCGCCCACGGCAGCCGGGGTCCGATTTTCCTGCGTGGTCTCGGCGATCACGCCCATGTCCGCATCCTCAACACTCACAGTTGCGCCGCCCGCTTGCGGAACCGTTGCCGGATCACTTCGGCGAACGTGTTCACGGCGAAAGTCATCACGAAGAGGGTCAGAGCCGCCAGGAACAGCATCCGGTACAGGGTCGAATCGCGCACCGCTTCCGGCAATTCCACGGCGATATTGGCCGACAGCGCGCGAAGTCCGCTGAAGATGTTCCACTCGAGCAGCGGCGTATTGCCGGCGGCCATGACGACGATCATGGTCTCACCCACCGCGCGGCCCATGCCGACCATGATCGCGGAGAACACGCCGCTCATCGCGGTCGGAAGGATCACGAAGATCGCCGTCTGCCAATCGGTCGCGCCGCAGCCGAGGCTTGCCGCGCGCAGATGCTCAGGCACCGCGTTCAAGGCGTCTTCCGAGATGGTGTAAATGATCGGAATGACCGCGAAGCCCATCGCGAAACCGACAACCAGCGTATTGCGCTGAACATAAGTGTCGACGATGCCCCCGCGCGGATCCATGCCGATGACGACGAGCGCCAGTGCGGCAAGGTAGCTCAGCACGCCCGCGGCGATCAGGGTCGCAATCCAGCGGCCAAGATCGGCGAGGCCGGCGAGCGTGCGGTTCTCGCCGCGCAAAATGTGACCGAAGCGCTCGCCCACCAAACCTTGCGTGCTCATGAACAACGCCAGAAACACGAACGGGAAAACCAGCATGGCGGTGAACGGCGTGCTTTCGCCGTGGCTGCCCGTACTCCAGGCCTTGAGATCGCCGGCAAAGAAGATCCGCTCAAACCACGGACCGAGAGCGAAAGCGACAAAGCCGGTGGCGATCAGCGCGGTGAAGATCAGGATGAACTTCGGGAGGCCGCCGTACCGGAGTGCGATGGTCGACGGCAGGAGCTGCCAGAGATACGCGCCCGCGAACAGGCCGGCCGGAACGACGATAAAGGCGCAGAAGATCGCCGCGATCCAGGTTTCGACCAGCGGCGCCAGGATGAGCGCCGCGATGAAGCCCAGCACCACGGAGGGCAGCGAGGCCATCAGTTCCATGGTGGGCTTGACCACCGCGCGCACGCGGTGATGAACGAACTCGGAGGTGTAGATGGCGGCGCCGAGGGCGATCGGGATAGCGAACAGCAGCGCGTAGACGGTGGCCTTGAGAGTGCCGAAAATCAGCGGCACGAGAGACAACTTAGGCTCGAAAGCGTCGGTGCCCGAGGAGGACTGCCACGTCAGATCCGGCTCCGGATAACCTTCGTACCAGACCTTGCCGAAGATCGTCCGCAGCGTCGTTTCCGGGTGAGGCACGGAGATATTCCAGGCATGCGCCTGGCCGTCCCCCGTGATCGCCACGATGCCGTTCTCACGCGGCGCGAGGGCCACGGTATCGATTTCCGCGTCCGTGGCCGCGAGCTTCAACACGACTTGCTCGCTGGTGGAATGACGGACCCACACGTCGCCGCCGGCGTCGGCGGTCACAAACAGCTTGCCGCGCTGGCTGGCGTCCATGGCCACGACCGGGTTCGCATGCGGCTCCAGCGTGTGCGCGCGCACGAGCTGGTAACCGTCGCCGGTCTTGGCGTCGGCGCGCTGCAGGCGGAAATACACGTTCACCGAGCCGTCGCTGCCGCCGATGACCAGCGACTGCTCGCCGATCAGGAAGCCGATGGCGCCGATGGTCGCCTCGCCGGGCAGAAGATCCACGGTTTCGGCCAGATCCGGTTTGGCGAAAGACCGGGTGTCATAGCGGTAGATGTTGCCCGTTTCCTCGGCGACATAGACCTGGTCGGCATTGTTGGTCATCAACAAGGCATGGACGTGCACATCGGCCGGAAGGCCTGGCAGTTCGGACGAGGTCATGGTCGTCGTCGTCGCGCCGGTCAGCATGTTGGTGCGCGATTCCGTGCGCGAGAGGCGGCCGATCCCGGCCGCATCCACCGTGATGAAGGAGCGCGTCGGGCGCTCGACGGTGCCGCCGAGGCGGTAGTCGATGGCGACAATGGCGGTGCCCGCGGGCGCGGTCTGCGTTTCTTCGCCGAGTTCGACGGCGATGGAGACGACGCGCATCTGTTCGGGGCTGATCGCGGTGTAGATCGCCTGCCCGTCGGTGAAATCGGTATCGTTCAGGCGCTTCAGGTTTTGCGGAACTTGCGCATTGTCGACAACGGCGCCGCCGACTTTCAACATCCCGAGGCGCAACGTGCCGTCCGAAAAACCGAAGGCGAGATCGCGGCCGTTCAAAGTGCGATTGAAGGCGCTGACGTCTTTGCCGCCGAGATCGAAAGCGGGCGCCTCGAGTTCGGTCCCGGTCGCGATGTGAAAGGCATGCACCTTGCCGGTCGCATCGACCGAGGTGGAGAGGACTTTGTATTCGTCGATGACTTCCATGAGCGCGCGGGGACCCGGCGCGATCTTGGCCGAGCTGGAGCTCTCCACGGATGCGCCGGTAAACAGCGGCACAACGACCTGGGCAAGGAACACCATGATCCCAAACACGGCGACAATCACGCCAATGCCGCCGATCCGGATAATCCAGTCGGCGGCTTTGTCGATGACGATCACCGAGCGCGCGGTCTTCATGGAACGGCGCTGGCGCGGCATGCCCTGCGGAGCCTCGCCTTTGGTTTCAACGTCCGCCACGCACACCCCATATTAGAAAAACAACGCGTGTCCCTTAGTAGCTCAGCTCAAGCGCTTTCAGATCTTGGCCGACCACCGCGGACGGGATCGGGAAATAACCATCCTTCACCACGCCGGTCTGGCCCTGTTTCGAGAGCACGAACTTGGCGAATTCGGCGCGGAGCGGCTCCAGCTTCGCGCCCGGCTTCTTGTTCAGATAGACATAGAGGAAGCGGGTGATCGGATATTCGCCGGCGTAGGCGTTCTCCGGGGTCGAGTCGAAACACGCGCCGCCGTCGGTCGCCGAGATCGGCACCGAGCGCACGTCGGCGGTCTTGTAGCCGACGCCCGAATAACCGATGGCGTATTTGTCCGACGCAATCGCCTGAACGACGGCCGACGAGCCCGGCTGTTCCTTCACGCTGTCCTTGTAGTCGCCGTCGGCAAGCACGACTTCCTTGAAGTAGCCGTAGGTGCCCGAGGCCGAGTTGCGGCCGTACATCGAGATCGGGCGGGACGCCCACGGGCCGGTCATGCCGAGCTGGCCCCAGGTCTTGAGGTCCTGCTTGCCGCCGTGTTTGCGGCTCTTGGAGAAGATCGCGTCAACCTGCGCGAGACTGAGGCACTTGATCGGGTTGTCCTTGTGGACGAACACCGCCAGCGCGTCCACCGCGACGCGTATGCCGGTCGGCTTGTAGCCGTACTTCTTTTCGAAGTCGTCCATTTCCGCGCCCTTCATCGGGCGGGACATCGGACCGAACTGGGCGGTTCCGGCGATCAGCGCCGGCGGGGCGGTGCCCGACCCCTTGCCTTCGATCTCGACCTTCACATTCGGATATTCTTTGGCGAAACCCTCGGCCCACAGCGTCATGACGTTGTTGAGGGTGTCCGAGCCGATGGACTTGAGGCTGCCTTCGACGCCCGCGGCCTTCTTATAGTCCTTGAGCGAGGGATCGACTTCGACGGCCCAAACGCCGGTGGCGGCGACACTGCCGGCAAGCACGCAAACGGCGCCGAATTTCTTGAGCATGGATGTCTCCACGGGAAGAGAGCGGTTGTAAAAAACACGCCATCCATAGCGACGAAGGGCACACCTTTTTTGACAGATTTGTGAAAGATTTATGACAGACCGGCCGCTCCACAACCGCCTTTCCGGGCAAAAATAAAGCGCTGGTTTTACAGCGCTTTTTAGACTTTATCCGCGCAGGGCGGAGATGTTGCCGCGGTAGTCCTTGGTGCCGAAAACCGCCGTCCCGGCCACCAGGACCGTCGCTCCGGCCTCGCGCACGTCTTTTGCGGTCGCCGGCGTGATGCCCCCGTCCACCTCCAGCTCGATCGAACGACGCCCGATCATGGTCTTGATGCGGCGAAGTTTCTCGAGCTGGCTCGGGATGAAAGACTGCCCGCCGAAACCGGGATTGACGCTCATGACCAGGATAAGGTCGAGGCGATCGAGCACGTATTCGATCACGTTTTCCGGCGTCGACGGGTTCAGCGAAACACCCGCTTTCTTGCCCAGCGAGCGGATGAGTTGCAGCGAGCGGTCGAGATGCGCACCGGCTTCGGCGTGCACCGTGATGATGTCCGAGCCCGCTTCCGCAAAGGCCGCGATGTAGGGATCGACCGGTTGGATCATCAGGTGCACGTCGAGCACCTTCTTGGTGTGCGGGCGCAGCGACTTCACGACCACGGGGCCGATCGTCAGGTTCGGCACGAAGTGGCCATCCATCACGTCGACGTGGATGTAGTCGGCGCCCGCCTCATCGATCGCGCGCACTTCCTCGCCGAGGCGTGCGAAATCCGCGGAGAGGATGCTGGGCGCGATCTTGACCGGCATGTGCTGTTAAACCCGCTTCTTGGCCGCGGCGACGACGGCGTCCGCCGTGATGCCGAAATGCTTGTAGAGTTCGGGCGCCGGCGCCGATGCGCCAAACGTGGTCATGCCGACCACGGCGCCTTGCGGACCCACATAGCGTTCCCAGCCGAACGTGCTGGCGGCTTCGATGGCGACCTTCACGGTCCCCTCGCCCAGCACGCTCGCGCGGTAGGCCGCGGGCTGCGCATCGAACAGCTCCCACGACGGCATCGAAACGACGGCCGCCGCGATTCCATCGGCCTTCAGCTTCTCGCGCGCTTCCATGGCAAGGCTGACTTCGGAGCCCGTGGCGATGATCGTGACCTGGCGCTTGCCTTCGGCTTCGGCGAGAACATAGGCGCCCTTGGCGCAGAGGTTTTCGTCGGTGTGCGCCGTGCGCAGCGTCGGCAGGCCTTGGCGCGTGAGCGCAAGCACCGACGGCTTCTCGGCCGCGACGGCGATGGCCCAGCACTCGGCGGTTTCAACCGTGTCGCACGGGCGCATGGTGACGAGATTGGGAATGATGCGCAGGCTGGCGAGATGCTCGACCGGCTGGTGGGTCGGGCCGTCTTCGCCGAGGCCGATGGAATCGTGCGTCATCACGTAAACGACGCGCTGGCTCATCAGCGCCGAAAGACGGATCGACGGACGGCAGTAGTCGGTGAACACCAGGAAGGTGCCGCCGAACGGGATGATGCCGCCGTGCAGCGCGAGGCCGTTCATGGCCGCCGCCATGCCGTGTTCGCGCACGCCGTAATATACATAACGGCCCGAGAAATCCGACGCCGAGATGGGCGCCATGCCGGCGGCCTTGGTGTTGTTGGAACCGGTGAGATCGGCCGAACCGCCGATCATTTCCGGAATGACCTTGGCTAACGCATCGAGCACGGTCTGCGAGGACTGGCGGGTGGCGACCTTCGGCTTTTCGGCCGAAGTCTTTTTCTTCAAGTCGTTGATGGCCTGCATCCAGCCTTCGGGCAGCTTGCCCGACATCAGGCGGTCGAATTCCTTGCGCTGTGCGGCCTCGAGCGCGCCAAGGCGCTTGGACCACTCAGCGGCGGCGGCGGCGCCCTTGGCGCCGGCGGCGCGCCAGGCGGCCAGCGTATCGGCCGGAACGACAAACGGCTCGTGCGCCCACGACAGTTTCTCGCGCGCGCCCTGGATCTCGGTGTCGCCGAGCGGCGAGCCGTGGGTCTTCGCGGTGCCGGCGAGGGTCGGCGCGCCGTAACCGATGGTGGTCTTACAGGCGATCATCGCCGGCTTGTCGCTCGCCTGCGCGGCCTTGATGGCCGCGGCGATCGCGTCCGGATCGTGACCGTTCACGGCCCAGGTATTCCAGCCCGAGGCTTCAAAGCGCTTACGCTGATCGTCGGAGACGGTCAGGCTCGTCGGACCGTCGATACTGATGGAATTGTCGTCGAACAGGACGATGAGCTTGCTGAGCTTCAGGTGGCCGGCCAGCGAAATGGCTTCATGGCTGATGCCTTCCATCAGGCAGCCGTCGCCGGCGATGACGTACGTGTAGTGGTCGACGACGTCCTTGCCGAAACGCGCGGCGAGCAGACGCTCGGCCAGCGCCATGCCTACGGCGTTCGCGAGCCCCTGCCCCAGCGGGCCGGTGGTCGTCTCGGCCGCCGACGCATGACCGTGTTCGGGATGGCCCGCCGTGATCGCGCCCATCTGACGGAAGTTCTTGATCTGCTCGAGGGTCATGTCCTGGTAGCCGGTCAGGTACATGAGGCTGTAGAGCAGCATCGAACCGTGGCCCGCGGAGAGGATGAAACGGTCGCGATCGGCCCACTTCGGCTGGGCGGCGTCGTACTTCAGGAAGCGCGTGAAGAGGACGGTGGCGACATCGGCCATGCCCATCGGCATGCCGGGGTGACCGGAATTCGCCTTCTGCACCGCGTCGGCGGAAAGGAAGCGGATCGCATTGGCCATCGAATCGTGGCTTACGGCAGCGGCGGCGGTCGGAGCGTCCTTCATCGAAACTCTATTCTTTTCAATTGGTTATGCGAAAGCGCCCCAGCGGGCATCTCGCACGCTTGTGACGGACCAAGGCGGAGTTTGCAAGGGCGAATTCCACCGGCCCCGGGCCGGCCGGGACGGGCCAAAATGCGGCTTAAAGCACGCGTTCTTGGACGTGTACGGCGTCTTCGAAATCGGGGCGGTAAAGCTGATAGTTCGCCTTGCCCTGCCGCTTGGCGTAATACATCGCAACGTCGGCATTGTGCAGAAGCTGGCTCGCGGTGGTCGCCTGCGAGGGCAGCAGCGAAATGCCGATGGAGGCCGAAATACGCCCCTCCCGTCCGGCGAGATCGAACGGCTCGGTCAGGGATTTGATAATACGCTGCGCAACGATGGCCGCCGCTTCGAAGTTGTCGATGAGCGGCATAATGACCGTGAACTCGTCGCCGCCGAGGCGCGCCACGGTATCGGCTTCGCGGACGCTTTTCTCGAGACGGCGCGCGGTCGACTTCAGCAATAAATCGCCGGCGTCGTGGCCCATGGTGTCGTTGATCGCCTTGAATCCATCGAGGTCGATGAACATCAACCCGACGCTGGTTTTCGCGCGCCGGCCTTCCAGCACGCGCCGCGTAAGACGGTCCATGAACAGCGTGCGGTTCGGCAGGCCCGTCAGCTGATCGTAGTTGGCCTGATAGATGATCTTTTCTTCGTCCAGCTTGCGCTGGGTCACGTCCGAAACAATGGCGATGTACTGTTGGATCACGCCGCCGGCGTCGCGCACGGCCGACAGCGAGATGCGCGCCGCATAACGGCGGCCGCTCTTGCTTTTGCACCATTGCTCCCACTGCGTATCCTCACCGCTTTCTTCGATCGGCAGTGGGCCGTCGGCGCCCTGAGCGCCGTGATTGAGGACCGCGCCAAGCGGCTGGCCGACGATCTCGGATTCTTCGAGATGCGTGAAGCGGCGGTAGGCCGGATTGCTTTTCGTCACGCGGCCGTTGGCGTCGGCCACGATCAAACCATCGGGACTGTACTCGAACACGGCGCCGGCGAGCCGCAGTTCGGCTTCGGCGCGCCGCCGTTCCGTGACATCGCGGAACGTGATGACGTATCCCGCGATCTCGCGGCCCGCGCGAAACGGGGCGACGGCGTACACGGCTTCGAAGCTTTCGCCGTCGCTGCGCGCGAGGTGAGCCTCACGCTCGAGATAATATGGACCGCCGCGGATCTGTCCGAGCAGAGGCAACGGCCGGCCCGCGCTGGCGTGTCCGGCCCCAAAGACAAACAAGCGCTCGACATTCACACCGGCCATCGCGCCGGCGTCGCGGTTCATGAGATCGCCGGCCGCCGCGTTGGCGAAAGCGACCTTGCCGTCGGCATCGACCGCGATGATGCCGTTGGAGGCCGCATCGAGGATTTGCGTGGTCATCGTCGAGATCCGCGACAGGTCGGCCGGGGGAATGATCGCCGGTGAGGACGCCGATGAGGACGCGGTGGATTTGACGGGAGCGCGCGTCTTCGGCGCGGCCGGTTGGGCTTTTTGCGTTTTACGCGCGGACCGGACAGCCGGCTTCGGCGCTTTTCTGGCCGGCGGCTTCACGCGCTTCCTCACACCGGTTTTAAGCTTCCTCGGCATTTACGCTTTTAGCTTGTTCAGGGTGTGAAACACGCTTTGACCCGGAGGACAAATAACCTTGGGTTGACAATGACTTGTCCGATCTCGGCGCAGTTTATACGCCGCCCGGCCAAATGCATAGCGGGCCCGCGTGGTCCCCCGAAAATGCGCGGGAATGTCCTTTCCCCGCAATTGGTTTCGGCTCTATATTATACGCAGATCTATTTGGGGGATGTCATGGCGGATCCAGGATATCAGCCGGATGTGAGCGGCCTCGCCGCCGCACTCCAGCATGAACACGGTCTCAAGGCCCTGGACGTGGCCGTGGAAACGGCGCGAAGGCACATGCAGGACGCCGCATGGAAACACTGCACGATGTGGCTACAGGTCGTGAATCGCCTGAATGCGACCGACCGCGCCCGCATCGGCTGACTCTCTTTTCAGGCTTTCTTGATCATCCGGATCGCAAAGAGCGCAGCGAGGATCAGGCCGTAGGTCAACGGCTCGATGAAGCCCGCGCGGACCATCATGTAGTAGTGGAACACGCCGGCGATCGCCGCGGGGTAGACCAAGCTATGCAGCCGCCGCCAGCGCCGCCCGCCGAGCCTGCGCGTCATCGCGTCGGTCGAGGTAGCGGCCAATGCGACCAGGATCACCAGCGCGAACATGCCGACCGTGATGTAGCGGCGCTTGACGATCTCCTGCACGAGAAGCCGCAGATCGAAGAAGAGATCGAGCCCCACGTAGCTCATGACATGCAACGCCACGTAGAAGAACGCGAACAGGCCAAGCATGCGCCTCAGCCGCGCAATCCCGTTCCATTTCGTTAAAAGGCGGACCGGCGTCACGGCGAGCGCGATCAGCAGAAACCGCAGCGCCCAATCCCCGAAATAGCGGGTGGTCGCTTCAATGGGATTGGCCCCGAGCTGGCCGTTCAGGGCGCGGTATCCCCACCAGGCGAACGGCGCCAACGCAATGACGAACGCCGCCGGCTTCAGCCAGCGGCGCACGAACGTCTCGAAATTGCGCGATGTGTCGACCTCAGCCATGCCCGCGATCGAACGGCCCTAGTAAAGACGCGTGAGGTTCATGCCCTTGTACAAATCCGCGACTTCTTCCTCGTAGCCGTTGAACATCAGCGTCGGGCGGCGGCGGAAGTCGCCGATGCGCCGCTCGCTCGCCTGCGACCACCGCGGATGATCGACCTTCGGATTGACGTTGGCGTAGAAGCCGTACTCGGTGCCGTTCATCGCCTTCCAGGTATTCTGCGGCTGCTCCTCGACGAAGCTGATGCGCACGATGGATTTGACGCCCTTGAAGCCGTACTTCCAGGGTACGACGAGACGCAGCGGCGCGCCGCTTTGGCCAAGCAGAGGCTGGCCGTAAAGGCCGACGGCGAGAATCGCCAGCGGGTTCATCGCCTCGTCCATGCGCAGTCCCTCGATATAGGGCCAGGGAAGATTCGCGCTGCGTTGGCCACGCATCTCGGTCGGGCGTACGACCGTCTCGAAACGCACGAACTTGGCGCTGCCTTGCGGCTCGAAGCGCTTGATGACCTCGGCGAGCGAAATGCCGGCCCAGGGGATCACCATCGACCAGGCCTCGACGCAGCGCATGCGGTAGATCCGCTCTTCAACGGCGTGCGGCTTGATGAAATCGTTGAAGTCGATTGTACCCGGCTTATTGCACAGGCCGTCGACCTTCACGGTCCACGGCAGCGGCTTGAAGGCGGGGGCGTATTCGGCGGGATCGCCCTTATCGAGCCCGAACTCGTAGAAATTATTGTAATTGGTGATGTCCTCGAACGACGTCGGCTTGTCGTTCTCACCGAGCTTGGCATAGCCCTTCTTGAGATCGGCGAACTTGCCGCCCGCCGCCGGCAAGACCGCGCCCTCGGCATCTTGGGCCCGGCCCAGGGCCCCGCCCAGCGCGAGACTGCCCGCAATCAGGCCGGTGGCCTTAATGAGCTGGCGGCGATCGAGATAAGCGCTTTCGGACGTGATCTCATGAGACGCAACGTCCGATGCCTTACGGCGGCGAATAAGCATGGCATTCCCTCGCGAGTGCGGCCTTGGCGGTCCTGGTCATTATATCGTGCCCGGCCGCAAAAAGAAAAAGCGCCGGACCCGAAGGTCCGGCGCTCTCATTTTCTTGAAGCAAGCCTGAGGACTTAGGCCTTCTTCGGCTGGCCGCTGTAGATCTTCCACAGGTTGGCCACCTTTTCGGACTGGCTGCCCGCAGTGATCGACTTGAACGCGGCGAGGCCTTCCGCACGGCGGCCGGCGCTGATGTGCGCGATGCCGAGGCGGAGCTGAGCGTCGTCCTTGTTGTCGACGCCTTTGCCGATTCCGGCGGTGATCAGTTCGATCGCCTTCTCGTTGTCGCCCATGCTCCAGTAGGCTTCGCCGAACTTCACGGTGGCGTCGCCCTTGGCTTGTTTACCGGCTTCGGCAACACCCTGCGGGAGGGTCTTGGTATCGGCGTCGCACTGCTTCGTGGCCAGGGCGAGGAGACGCGCTTCGCGTTCCTTGTTCGCCGCCTGGCCCATGACGCCGGCCTTCGTGCCCTTTTCGATCACGGCCTTGCCTTCGCACGGCAGGCCTTCCTGAAGGGCGATTTCCGCCATCTGGGTGTATTCACGGTCCGTCGCCATGATGCCGCTGACGAACTTGATGCGCGCGACGTCGAGTTCGACGTGCGGATTGCCGCGGAGCGTACGCTCGGACATCTGCACGAACTGGGCGAAATACTTCGGATCCGGATACAGGGTGATGAGCTTTTCCATGGTTCCGGCGACGGCATCGGTGTTGCCGAGTTCGTAATCGGCGCTCATCAGGAGCTCAAGCCACTGCTTGTCCGGATTGCGGCGGGCGGACTCGGCGCCCTTCACCGCGGTACGGATGTTTTCCGCAGCTTGCTTGTAGTCCTTCTGGATGTAGTAGCTCTGGCCGACGAGGACCTGCATGTCGCCGTCCGCGCCGTTTTCCTTCATGTAGCGGTTCGCGTACTCGATGGCCTTGGCATAGTTCTTGGCCTGGTAGTTGACGCTGGCGAGCTGCTTCACGCGGTCTTTCGCTTGTTCCGGGTTCATCTGACCGGTGGCGAGAGACGCTTCCCACGCCGCGGTGCCCTTCGCGAAGTTGCCGCTCTGGAAGTAGGAAACCGCGAGGATTTCGTTCACGAGGAACGTTTCGTACGCGCTCTTGCCGCTGACGGCCGCCGCTTCTTCAGCGCTCGCCACAGCTTCCTTGAACTGCTTCTTCTTCAGGAATTCCTGGGCAGCCTGGAGGGGCTTACCGACGGCCGGCTTAACGCTCGGCGCTTTTTCCGCCGCGAAGGCGGCTGGCGGCGCCACGATCGCGCCCGCACCAACAAGTCCCGTCGCCAGCATGAGCGACAACGCGATCAAAGAAGCTCTCGATTTCATGTTTGCTGTGTCCTCTTACAAGCAAAAGAGAAACGCCACTGGTCGTGTAACCGGTGGCGCCCCTCGCTACCCCAATGCAAGTCTTGCCAATATCCTAGGCTTTATTATGGCAAGGCCCAAAAGCCCAAGGCAAGACCACCTAGTGTTACTGGTTCAAAAACTGCTCGTTGCCGACGAAGCCGATCTTCTTAACGCCAAGGCGTTGAGCGATCGCGAGAATTTTTGCAACCGTATCGTATTTAGCCAAACGGTGCGGGCGAAGATGAACTTCCGGCTGCGGTTGACCCGCGGCCACCGACGCCAGGTAACGGGTCACCTGGGCCAGGTTCTGTGTAACGTTCCCATCCCAAATGACGGTGCCGTCGAAGTCGACTTCAACCGTATGCACCACCGGCGGCGCCGGCGGATTGGTATTTTGGTTCGGCCGCGGCATGTCCAGCTTCACGGCATGCGTTTGCACCGGCAAGCTCATGATGAACATGATCAGCAGCACGAGCATGACGTCGATCAGCGGAGTGGTGTTCATTTCCACCATCACGCCGCCTTCGTCAGCTGCACCTACGCTCATTCCCATAACGAAAACTCCTTAGGAAGTCTCGGAGCGGCTAGTTGCCGCCCCGAAGCTCCGGATCAGTAATGAAGCCAACCTTCATGATGCCGCCGCGCTGTGCGGTGGCGACCACTCGTCCGATGAACTCATATCTGGCTTGTTGGTCGCCTCGGATGTGCACTTCCGGCTGAGGCACTTGAACGGCCGCGGCCTTCATGCGCTCCAGCAGGGTTTCGGGGCTCACGAGAAGGTCGTTCCAGTAGATTTTACCATCCTTGTCGACCGCAATGATGATGTTCTCGGGCTTGGTCTGCGTCGCTTCGTTGGAAATGACGGGCAGTTCGAGCTCGATAGTCTTCGTCACGACCGGGATGGTGATCAGGAAGATGATCAGCAGCACCAACATGACGTCCACGAGCGGAGTCGTGTTGATCGTCGAGTTGACTTGATCTTCTTCTGCAGCTGGTCCGACACTCATACCCATATCGGTAACTCCTACTAGAACGCGTTGCGCTTAGGCGCGACGGGTCTGCGCGCGGCCGCTCAGCAACACAGCGTGGACGTCGGCCGAGAAGTTACGGACGCGAGCGGCGACGATTTTGTTGCGGGCGACGAGCAGGTTGTAGAAGAGCACCGCCGGCACCGCGACCGCGAGACCGATGGCGGTCATGATGAGCGCTTCACCGAGAGGACCGGCAACGCGGTCGATCGAGACCTGACCGGCGACGCCGATCGAGATGAGCGCGTTCAAGATACCCCACACCGTGCCGAACAGACCGACGAACGGAGCGACCGAGCCGACCGAGGCGAGGAACGACAGACCGGCGCCGAGGCGGCCGTTGATGGCGTCCTGCGAACGCTGCAGCGACATGGTGACCCACTCGTTCAGGTCGACCTGGTCGGTCAGCTTGCCTTCGTGGTGTTCGGAAGCGCGCAGGCCGTCTTCAACAACGGTACGGAACACGCTGTTGGCGTCCAGCTTGGCAACGCCTTCCTTGAGGCTGCCGGCGGTCCAGAAGTTCTTCTGGGCGGCATCGGCCTGGCGCAGGACCGAGGCGGTGTCGAACAGACGCAGGATGGTGATGTACCAGGTGCCCATCGACATGAAGATCAGGATGAAGAGCACGGTCTTGGCGACGAAATCGCCGTGTTCCCACATGGCGGCGAAGCCGTACGGGTTTTCCACTTCGACCTGGTCGGAGGTGGTGGTGGCGCCTTCGGCCGGGGCGGCGTCCGCCGGAGCGGCGGCGACGTCAGCCGGAGCGGCGGCCGGGTCGGTCATGGCGGGAGCGGCGGCCGCATCGGCCGGAGCGGCGGCGTCCTGGGCATAGGCGAGGCCGCCCGACAGGACGACAGCCAGAGCCACGGCGGACATCAAGCCCGCGAGTTTCGATACAAAGGTGTTACGGGTATTCATGTTGTGATCCTCACTAAACGCAAACTTTTGATTGGTCCAAGTTACTGCAGCGGCTAGGACGTCCTAGCCCTTCAGCGAAAACGTCACTTTAATTCTCATCTGCATCGCTTCCGGCTTGCCGTTGCGCGTTCCAGGCAAGAAACGCCAGGAACGAACGGCTTCCTTCGAAGCGGCTTCATCAAGCCGTTCGAAACCGCTGCTCTGGTCGATCTTGGCTTCGGTGACGCGGCCTTCTTCGCTCACGCTGAGCAGAAGAACGACCGTGCCTTCTTCGCCAAGTCGCTTGGACATGGCCGGATAGATTTCCTCGGCGCCGGCATTCGGGCGGCGCGGATTGGTGCGCGGCGGAATGAGAACGTCCGCGGGCGGCGGCGGCGGCGGAGGTGCAACTTTCTTGGTGACCTGGATGGCGGAGGTCGGCGCAGCTTCCTGCGTGATGACCACATCCGGCATATCCATGACGACCGGCGGCGGCGCATCGAACTTGGGCGGCGGCGGCGGCGGTGCTTCAGGGATCTGCTGCGCTTCTTCGATCACGCGCGTTTCGATCGGTTCAAGAAGAGCGTCGACCATGGTCTTGGCAAGACCAGTGGTGAGAGCCCAGAGCATCAGCGCGTGAACCGCGATGACGACGATGAAACCGATCGTGCGTTTGTTAGACGCCGGCTTTTCAGTACGATGAACAGGACGTTCCATGCGCTCACTCGAAATGGGTTAGCGGAATTCAGACAATCTCGATGGGCGAAAAGCGTCGCGGTGTAACAGGGCGTTGCCCACCTTGGCAAGTGCCCCACAGCCGCGCAGGCTGGCCCTAGCGGCCACCCTGTAAACCCCCCTCATCCATCCCCTTGGTTATACCCCACGGGAAGCCCGTAACCAACGGCATGTGAAATGTTGTGTCAAGTCACTTATGCCATGCGTCAGAAAAAGATCGCATCGATAAACAGCTTGCTTCGAGAATTATTCATGCACTCTTGCTGGCCCATCATGACGATGACTTGTTTTATCTAGCAAAACTCGACGTATCGATGCGCGCGCCGTGCTCGCTGCACTGCGAACCGAAATCGCGCGTCCTTTTTTATCGGTGCGAAATAA
This sequence comes from Rhodospirillaceae bacterium, assembly GCA_020852595.1. GTDB lineage: Bacteria > Pseudomonadota > Alphaproteobacteria > Rhodospirillales > Rhodospirillaceae > SHVO01. The sequence goes on along the minus strand of JADZAK010000083.1, from coordinate 35,702 downwards.
GACGCTGAAAAGCGCGTCACATTTTAGAAATTCGATAGGAAACTTTATCGCGTGAGGGCGAATCGCGACGCTGTACGCATCTGCGAATTGCCTCGCCCGCAGGTGAAAGACCGCCTTACATACCGTATGTAACAACGCAGCGGACCGCACACGCCGTATGTAGTAAGAGGTGCGAACTCAGTATTGCGCCGCACCCAAACATCAACGCGCTTTGCAGCCGTGTTAGGATGTTCGGGGCGGGTTAACGAGGGGGGTGACATTCGTGCTGTCTCAGCCGACAGATCGGCGCGCTGAAGAAGAACGGCGTGCGCTGCACGGCCTCAGGGCCCAGCGCAAGCGCTTCAGCCTCGCGGCCGCATTTTTCTCCGTTGCCCTTATGTACGCGTTCCACACGACGGCGTACGCGTGGGCGATCCCCGTGCTCGGAATCGCGATCGCCGAGGCGATCGGCTTCTTTCTTCTTCGCGCGCGCGGTCCGCGCCTTCCTTGCGTGATCGTGCCTGCCGGCGCCGCGCTGTTTTTCAGCACAAGCATCGTCGTCGCCGCGCTCCTTGATCCGTCATTCGGCGCGCTGCACGTCGCCTTCATGTTTTCCGTGGGCGGCGGACTGACGTTGTTGATCGCGCCGGGACGCCGCAGCGTCGTCACGGCCCTCGTCATCATGGGTGTCGTCGGCATCGCGGGCGCCGTCTTCATCGGCATGACCCTCGATGCGTTCGACGTGACACGCGCCGTGAGTTCATTGCTCATCGGCCTTCTGGGGCCGTATCTCGCCGCCGACCGGCTTGAAGAGGCGCACCATGAAGCTTCGGCGCTCGAAATCGAACTCGCGCGCCGCGCGACATCCGACGACATCACCGGCGTCTCGAATCGCGCGCACATCAGCCTGCTGGCGCAAAACGAATTCGCGCGCTCGCGCCGTTATGGCCAGCCTTACTCGTGCCTCACGATCGAAATCGAAAAGTACGAGCGCGTCCTCGCGTCGCACGGCCTCGCGACGGCAAACGCCGTCGTTCAGGTCCTCACGGGGTATTGCGTGGTGGTGATGCGCCACTGCGACAGCTTCGGACGGCTCAGCCCGAGCCGCTTCCTGGCCTTGCTTCCCGAAACGCCCTCGCAAGGCGCGCGCACCCTCGCCGAGCGCATGTGCCGCGATCTCGCGGCGCTGGACGTGGCGGTGGGCGGCGAAAAGCTGCAATTCACGGTCGTCATCGGGGGCGCGCAGATGCACGCGGTGGATCGCGGGGCGGGCGACATGTTGCGCCGCGCCGACCAGGGCCTCGCCGATGCCGCCGAGCGCGGCGGCAATTGCGCCGTCTTCGCGCCCGTGCCCGTTCATCAGCCGGCGAACGACGCCGGCGAGAGTGAAGACACCCCGGGAGACGCCGCGCCGTGAGCGACGCGATGAGGTGGAAACCGGAGGTCTATCTCAATTTCGCGGCCTGCCGGGCGCGGCCCGTCGCCGACCTTCTGCCGCGCGTCAATCCGCCGGACCTCGGCGTGTTTTACGATCTGGGCTGCGGCCCGGGCAACGTGACGGCGAAATTGAAGGCGCGCTGGCCGGCGCGCACGGTCATCGGCGTCGACTCATCGCCCGAAATGCTGGACGCCGCGCGCGGCAAACATGCCGGCGAAGGCGTGAGTTTCGAGCTTGGCGATATCGCGACATGGAAGGCGTCTCAGCCCGCCGCGTTGATCTTCACCAACGCCGCTCTGCACTGGGTCCCGGGTCATGAGACGCTCTTTCCGCGTCTCGCGCGCACTTTGATACCGGGCGGTATACTGGCCGTGCAGATGCCGCTCGGCCAACGCGCGCCGTACCATACCTGCATCGGCGAGATCGCCGCCGCGCCGCGCTGGCGCGACAAGTTGGCCAAGGCGCATCCCCAAACCACGCCTTTGCCGGCCGGCGGATATTACGACCTGCTCGCGCCGCTCATGGATGAAATCGACATCTGGGAGACCGACTATCGCCATGTCCTCGATGGCGAGGATCCGGTCGCGGCGTGGGCGTCCGGTACGGCTTTGGTGCCGTACACCGGTCTTCTCGAAAAGACGGAGGCCGCGGATTTCACCGCGGCCTATGCGAGAGCCGTCCGCGCGGCCTATCCGCCGCAATCGGACGGCCGCACGATTTTCACCATGCGGCGGATCTTTATCGTCGCGCGGCGGCGCTAAAAGGTATCGACCTCGCGCAGGCGGATGACGGCGTCGAGCGCCTCGCCAAACGAAAGATCGGGACGCACCGACATCACCGCGGCCGCCGCGGCGCGGCTCTGGCCCATATAGTCGCGCCCCGAAGCGCGCGCGCTGGTGACGGTGCGCAGCACGATGCCGCGCAGATCGCGCGCGTCAAACCGCTTGGCGCGGCCGGCCCGCGGCTGCACCGGCGGGACCGGCACGGCGGTGAACGAGCGACCAAAGTTCTCGGTCGAGACGATTGCCATAGCTGGCTCCTTCGGAATGAGGCGGAAACAGACGAGGTCCCAAAGGATGAAACGGCGGCGGCACCCGCAAGTTCCCCCCGCAGAAAAAAGAAGTTTTAGCGGGAATTGCTCAGGACTTATCGGCCCCGGACGGATCGAGCGGCCGCCAATCCTTGCCGCGCGGGACGATGGCCTTGGCGCGCTCGGCGCAGGCCGCGACCGTCGCCCGCTTCTCGGCCATGGTCATGGTGCGCCAGGCGCCGATCTCCTTGATCGTTCTGAGGCAGCCGATACAAAGCCCGCTCGCGCGGTCCATGGTGCAGACGCTCACGCAGGGCGATGCCACCGCATCTTCGTCCGGGAGGTCGCCTTCGGCGGGGAGAGGAGGACGTGTCATCAGGGGCGCGCGTGCTATGGTGCGGGAAATTCTCTAAGGAAGCTTGTTATGGATATATCGGATAACCTGACACAACTCGGCGGACAAGCGCCTCTTCCCCCATCGCCAGATGTCGCGGTGCTTGAAACGGTGCCGAACCCGCATGCGGGAACGGACTATCTGATCCGCTTCACATGTCCCGAGTTCACCTCGCTGTGCCCTGTCACCGGCCAGCCCGACTTCGCGCATATCGTGATCGACTATGTCGCGGACGAACTCATCGTCGAATCCAAATCGCTGAAGCTGTTCCTCGGCTCCTTCCGCAATCACGGCTCCTTCCATGAAGACTGCACGCTGACCATCGGCAAGAGAATCGTGGAAGCGACCTCGCCGAAGTGGCTGCGGATCGGCGGGTATTGGTATCCGCGCGGCGGCATTCCCATCGACGTGTTCTGGCAAACCGGCGCGCCGCCGCAAGGTTTGTGGGTCCCCGATCAGGGCGTGCCGACCTATCGCGGCCGCGGCTGATATCTCCCACGCAGTAGGAATGAAAAAGGGGCGCCCACCGCGCGTTTACGCGCGGTCAACACAAAGACAGGCGCGCGTTCACGCGCGGCCAACATAAAGACGGCCGCACACACAATTTGTGAAGCATACCCCACAATGAAAAAGGGGCGCCCGCCGCGCGTTCACGCGCGGCCAACACAAAGACAGCCGCCCGCGCAATGAATGAAGAACACCCCACAATGAAAAAGGGGCGCGGTGTCCCGCGCCCCTTCTTAACTCCCGGTCAGCCGATGTCAGCGACCTGGAGCCCTCCCCCCTCGTGTTCAACGCGGCGCCGGAGTAGCCGCCGCGACGGGCGAAACCATTACCTACCGATTACAATCGAGCAAGCTCGACCTTAAAAGAACTGTAATTTTTTTTGGTTGACGCGACATTTTTGCACTAGTCGCTTTTAACGGCGATTATGGCAAATCCCAACCTCCGCGCGGCTACGCGCCCGTCTTTCCCTTGAAAGACAGGGAGGCGGAATTGATGCAATACCGCTCGCCGGTCGGCGCGGGGCCGTCGGGAAACACATGCCCAAGGTGTCCGCCACAATTGGCGCATGTGATCTCGACACGCACCATGCCGTGGCTCGTATCGCGGTGATGCTCCAGCGCCTCGCCGGACGCCGGCGCGGTGAAGCTGGGCCATCCGGAGCCCGAATTGTACTTCGTCGCCGCGTCGAACAGATCCGCGCCGCAGCCCGCGCACGCAAACGTCCCGACACCCTTGAAGTCGTTATAGGGTCCGGTGAACGGGCGCTCGGTGCCCTTCTGGCGCAGAATGCGGAACTGTTCAGGAGTCAGTTCGGAGCGCCACTGGTCTTCCGACTTCGAGATCTTGGCCATCTTGATCCTCCACGTTCTACTTCTGAAGAGTATCGACGAGTTCGCGGAGCTGCGTGCGTGCGCGCAGGAGATAGAAACCGAGCGTGGCGAGATGCGACGGAGACAAGCTGCTGTCCTGCTCGCCGTTGATGACGATCAAGGGATCCATCGCGGCGCCGGTGCGCATCGATGTCAGCATCTCGGTCCAAATCTCGCCCGCGCGCCGATCCTCGATCACCGTCGAGAAATCCTGGCCGACGGCATTGAGGATAACGGCATAGCCGTACATCTTGCCTTTGACGTTGAAGAACACGTCGTCGGCCTCGGAATCGAAGTGCCCGCCCGCCGCGCCGACACGCGCTTCGATGATCGCGCTCGCCGAGCCGAGATCGGACGCAATCCGGTCCAAAAGCACAATCAGGTTGTCCGCGCGCCGCTCATAGGTCGCGTTCCCGGCGGCGAGATCGCGGTTGTAGCGCATCAGGGCGTCGACACCGCGCTTGTACTGCGTCTCGGCCTTCGCGTCGGGCCAGATATTGCCCTGCCCCCAGTACCAGATCCGGCCGTCGTACTTGAGCAGGCCTGCGGCGCTGTCGACATTGTCGTCGATGGCGCTGGAACCGCGCACGCGGCCCAGGTGATCGCCGAGTTCAAGCGCGAAGCGCGACACCGCATACATGATGCCGAGCTGGTAATTCGGCGTGTTGTCGAGCGGCGCGGACGGGTGCCAGAACGGTTTGTTGGCGATCCAGCGGTCGGCCTCGCGCATGGTGATGGTCGCGACCATGGCGACCGCCTGGCTTCCGCCGGGCACGCTGTACTGAGGCGCGGGCGCGATATCGAGATTGTCGTCGATCTCGTTGAAGACCAGCATCCCGAGCGGATAGTAGACGATGAAAATGAACAGGACCGTGGCGACGATCCAGGGCGCCGCCCGCGTGAACGTCGTCTGAAGGCCCGCCTCCGAGGCCGAGGCCCAGAACGACTTCAGGCGATCGGAGAATTGACGAACGGGTTCGGGCATGGACTCTGCTTATACTCGGGGGCGTGATCGGCGGGAGCCGTTTGTGACGGCCAAGATGGAGTTTACCGGATGAAGGGTCAATGGCGGGAAAAGGCCGGCGGACGGGCGCGCGATGCTCGCGCTTAGCCTGCCCGCGCTCCTGCTCGGTCTTGGATGCGGCCTTCTCTATTCCGCGGCCGACACGTTCCGCAAGGCCGCGCCCGCGTCCTGCCCGTCCGAGACGATCCTCTTTTATTATATCGGCGGCCAGCTTCCGGTCCTCGCGGCGTGGGTGCTGTGGACAGGCGAGACCGGCGTCGCGGCCGGCTACCTTCTGCCGGGCGCCGTCGACGTCGCGTTCGGTCTCGGCGCGAACCTGCTCTTCATTGTCGCCATCCGCCGCTCGCCGCTCAGCTTGATGGTGCCGCTCCTGGCCTTGGTCCCTGTCGCCGCTCTCCTGTTTGGAGGCCTTGCGTTGGGCGAGTGGCCCACGATCGGCCAGGACGCCGGTATTCTGCTGATCGCAGCCGGCCTCTTCACCTTGTTCCAGCCGCCGTCGTCCAAACCGGGAATCGGCGCGGCGTGGCGTATGCTGCGCGCCGAAAAAGGAACGGCGCCGATGCTGGCCGTCGTGCTCTTGTGGTCGGCCACACCCGCGCTGGACAAGATCTGTCTCGGCTATACGTCACCGGGGATGCACAGCCTGATCCAGGTGGCTGCGATCTGGGCACTTCTTTTGGCGTGGGCGTTAGGACGCCGCCCGGTGTCTTTGAAGCTTCCGTCCGGCGCGATGGCGCCGGTCGGCGGATCGGCCGTCGCCGGCGCGCTCGGCTACATCGTTCAGCTCATCGCCTATTCCATGGCGATGGTCGCCCTCATCGAGGTCCTGAAACGCACCGTGGGATTGCTGGGGTCGCTGGTCCTGGGCCGCACTCAATTTCGAGAGCCGCTCACGGGCGCCAAGATAATGGGAATCGCCATTATCGCGGCCGGCCTGCCGCTGGTGATGATCGCTTAGGCCGTTTTGTCGGGGAACTTCACGACAACGAGGGTCACGTCGTCGTTTTGCACGATCCCGCCGGAGAACGCCGCGAGGGTATCGACGACGGCATCGCAAATTTGCGCCGCCGGCAGCTGCGCGTTCGCGCGGACCACGTTCATCAGGCCGTCTTTACCGAAGGCGTCTCCGGTGGGACTGCGCGTTTCCCAGATCCCGTCGGTGCCGATGATCAGCACGCCGCCGGCCGGCCAATCGCTGCGGTCGTTTTCATGGAACGACCAATCGGGGTTTACGCCGAGGGGAATGTCCTGGGCGGCGAGTTCCTCGAACGCGCGTGTAGTGCGGTCGAAGAAGAGCAGCGGACCATGGCCCGCGCTGATCCACCGCAGCCGCCGGGTCTCGGGCTCCAACACGAGATAAACCAGCGTGACGAACCGCCCCGCGGCTGAATCCGCGGCGACGTGACGGTTCACCGCGCGCATCACGGGCTGGAGCGCGGCGTCCTCCTCGGCGAAACTGCGCAGCAGCGCCCGCACGGAGGTCATCGTCAGCGCCGCAACGATTCCGTGGCCCGACACATCGCCCACCACCAGACCCAACCGCTCCCGCCCGTCCTCGCCGCGCAGCGGAATGAAGTCGTAGTAATCCCCGCCGACGGCATCGTGATAGATGCTGCGTCCGGCGATATCGAATCCGGCGACACGCGGCGCGGTCTCCGGCAACAGTTTCTGTTGCACTTCGCGCGCCAAGGTGAGCGATTCCTTGACGTGGATATGGCTGCGCAGTTCCGGGACCATCGCGTTGAAGACCATCGCGAGATCGCCGACCTCGTCGCGGCTGGTGACCTCCGCCCGCGCCTCGAGATTGCCGCTTGCCAAATCCTCGGCCGTCGCGGCGAGCTCGCGCAGCGGGCCCGTGATCGTACGGGCGGCCAGCGCGGCGAGCCCCGCGATCATGACGACCAGGGCAATGGAGGCGATGCCCGCCAGCCGCACTTCGTCCAGCACGGCCTGGCGCACATTGTCCTGCGCCTTGTCGGCCGCCACCTCGATCTCATCGACCGGCACGATGTAAAGCAGGGTGGAGCCCAGGTTCTCGAGCCCGCCATAGACCCAAAGCGCTTCGCGGCCGCGATGAATCCCGCGTTGAATGCCGTCCCGGCCGTCCACCAGATCGGCGGTGATGCTCTCGATGATCTTTTTGTCCGCCTGAAGCTCCGGCGTTTCCGGCCGCGCATCCCACGCAATCCCGGTATCGCGATAGAGGCTGGAGGCGATCACGCGCAAGCTCGGCGCGCCGGCGCTCTTGCCGTTGATGAAGGCGTGCCCTTCGCCGTCGGCGAGTTGCACGATGTAACTCTCCGCGCCGGAGCCGAGGCGTGCCCTGGTATGCGCGGAGTCCAGGAAAGACAGGACATCGACGTCGATGGCGGCCACACCGGCGAAGACATTGCCGTCGCCGCGGATCGGCATGGTCGCGGTCAACAACAGCCGCCGCGTGGAGGCATCGAGCAAGGGCGGATTCCAGACGACGTCCTGCGCGGCGCGCGTGTTCGTGTACCACTCGCGCTGGCGCGGATCGTAAGCCGGCGGGTAGCCGCCGTGCCCCGGGAACGACGTATGCAGGCCGTCTTCAAGGGTGATGTACTGCCAATAGAAAAGCCGCGGATTGTCCCGTTCAAGCCTTCTATAAAGCTCATCCATGCCCGCCAAACGGCGCATGAGCGGCCGTACGGCCTCGGCTTCGACGCCGGGCGCGGCCAGGAACGACTGATGCTCGCGCGAGATCGGAATCGCCTGCAGCTCGCCGGTGGCCGAGGCGATGGCGTGGTCGATCGCGAGTTCGGTCCCAGGCGGCCACGCCTTCGCCGAATCGAAATCCGTGTGCAGATAGAGCGGAATATCTCCCGCCGGCGGAGCGCCGGCGAGGCGGTTCTCGACGTCGCGGGCGAGCAGACGCAGCGCGAGTTCCACTTGGCGCCGCTGCGCTTCCATGAGGTCCGACGAGGTTGCGACGGCCTGAAGAAGCTGGGCCTGCATCTCGCTGACGGCGGCCGTCTTGCCCGCGCCCGCGATCGCGCGGCCGAGGCTCTGCATCGCCTGTTCGCTGCGCCACGACAGGGCCGCCAGCGGAATGAGACCGATGACCAGCAGGAGGATGAAGAGCTTCGCCTGAATACGCATGGCAGCCGTATAACGCGGGACGAGGCCTTATTGCAGCCCTATTGCGCCGATTTCTTGAGCATGTCGTCGATCAGGAAGCCCTGAAACAGGTTAATGCCCATTCGGGCGCCCACTTCAAGGGCGCGCTCGTTGTCGACGCGGATCAGGACCGGCAGCACGTTGCAGTCGATGAGGTATTTCACCGCGCGCTCGCGCTCCTTGAGGATGTCCTCGGCGCCGTTGCGCCAATGGATTTTCGCGATGCTCGCGCCGATATAGTCGAGGTCCACGAGCCCCACGGTCTGCGGGAAGATCTGGTCGACCGCGATGGTGGCGCCCTTCGATCTGATAAGCCCGCGCGCGACCTGAAACTCATCGAAGTTCTCGACGATGTTGGACTGGCGGAACTCGAATACGACGTCCTTCAGCACCGCTTGAGGCATACGCTCGATGAAGTTCTCGAACTGCTCGGTGAAGACGCTCTCGACATTGAGATTGACCGAGCAGCGTCCGCCCTTCGTATGCATCGCCTCGAAGGCCTGCAGAAGGATCTGGTCGAGCACGAGCGTGAATTCGTTGAATAAGCGGCCGGAACCGCGCATTTCGACGTCCACGAACAGCGGTTTGCGCAGAAGATCCATGCTGATGAAGTACTCGGTCAGCACGGGTTCCATCTTCCGGCCCGGGACATGCATGCAAATGTCCTGATCGCGCACGAAAGCCTTGATGAATTTCTCGGTGCCGAACTTCTCGTACGCCTTCATCACGTTCTTGATGTCGTTCGTGGTGAGCGGACGGAGTTGTTTGTTGCCCTCATCCGCCTCGGCGGTGTGGCGCTGGGCAACCTCGGCGTACTTGGCGACACGGTCCGCCGCCGAACGGTAGTTGTTGACGAGATCGTATGAAAGCACGAGGCGGCTTTGGTCGATGCTCCCGAAGCTGCCCGGGAAATTGCGCTCGATCGTCCGCAGCATTTCGACCTTGAGGTCGCGCACGAGGCCGATGAGCGCGGTTTCGGTCACCTTGGCGAGAATCCCGAAATCGCACGTCGAGACCTGGTAGGTATGCCCCTGGCGCTTGGCGCCGATTGCGGCCATGCCTTCGCCGATCTGCGCGACCAGCGAGGGTATGCGTTTGGTCTCCGGCAGCGCCGCCGCAACGCTTACTATTACGAGATTTACTCCCGCCTCGGGTGCATGGCGCCACTGCCCCATGTCCTGCACGAGGGCACGCAAATCTTTCAAGCGTACGCCGCCTGCTCCACCGTCGGCCGCTGCTGGCGTGGATGCTACGTCAGACATCCCATCCCTGTCCTGGCCGGGGGCCTCGGCCGCCGAAGCGCTTCACAAAACCGACAAAAGTCATACAGGCCCTCGTTTTGGCCAAGCTATCTCGTAACCCCGCACGGGTCAATTAAAGCCATGATAAAGCTGAACTTTCCATGCCTCGTAACACGCGGAACCCCATTGCATACCCCAACCGAGAGGTTCGCCCTTTGACCGGGGACAAAACCGGGCGGAATGTCTTGAAGAAAAAAGATAAACTGGAAATTAGGGTTCCCGCCGGGCCGGGAGTAAAGGACAATGGGATCAAAAGCCGGGGGAGGTAGGTATGAGCCTGGAAGATCTGGTGGGCGAGATGTCGGCGCAGGCCGATAAGCTCAAAGAGTTGAATCACTCCGTCCTGTTCGACTTGGGGGACGAAGGAAAAATCCTGCTCGATGCCACCGGCGGCGAGGTCAAGATCACCCCCAATCCCGACGGCGAGGACGCCGAGACGACCCTGGTGCTTTCGAGCGAGAACCTTGTGAAGCTGGTGAACGGCGATCTGAACCCTATGGTTGCTTTTACCCTGGGGAAGCTGAAGGTGTTCGGCTCCAAGGGGATCGCGCTGAAACTCTCCAGCCTCCTCGACAAGTAGGACCCGGTTCGCCGCATGAACGCAGACGGCTCATCCCAAGGGGCGCATTATCCCTGGCTGAAGAATTATCCGGCCTTCGCGCCTTGGAACATGCCCCTTCCTTCGGCGCCGGTGTTCAACATCCTGCACGACGCGGCGGCGAAGTTCGCGGACCGTCCGGCGATGGATTTCTTTGGCAAACACTGGACGTACGCCGAAACGGCCGCTTTGGCCGCCCAGGCCGCGAAGGGCTTTCAGAAACTCGGCGTGACCAAGGGCACGCGCGTCGGCCTCCTCCTGCCCAATACGCCCTATTACATCGCGGCCTATTTTGGCGTGCTGATGGCCGGCGGCATCGTGGTCAACATGAACCCGCTCTACGCGGTGCGCGAGCTTGAAGTCATGGTGAAGGATTCCGGCGCGGAAATCCTGGTGACCATGGACCTCACCGCCATGTATCCCAAGGCGCGCACGCTGCTCAACAACACCAACATCCGCAAGCTGGTGGTGTGCTCCATGACGGAAGCGCTGCCGCTGGGCACGGCGGTCCTCTTCAATCTTTTCCGCCGCTCGACCGTCGCGAACGTCGAGGAAGACGACCGCCAGATTTGGTGGGAAGAACTCGTCGACAACGACGGCAGGCACGACCGGGTCGTCCTCGATCCCAAGGAAGATGTCGCGGTGCTTCAATACACCGGCGGCACGACGGGATTGCCGAAGGGCGCGATGCTCACCCACGCCAACATCACCGCCAACACGCGCATGGTGGCGAGCTGGCACGGCAACCCTGTGTATGGGCACGAGAAGTTTCTGGCCGCCCTGCCGTTCTTCCACGTCTTCGCGATGACGGTCGCCCTGCTTTGCGCCATGGACCTCGGCGCCGAGATCATCATGATGCCGCGCTTCGAACTCAAGGACGCGCTCAAGAAAATCGACAAGAAGAAGCCGACCGTGTTTCCGGCGGTGCCCACCATCTTTACCGCGATCAACACCTCGCCCCTCTCCAAGAACTACGATTTGACGTCGCTGAATCTCTGCATTTCCGGCGGCGCCCCGCTGCCGGTCGAGGTCAAACACGAATTCGAGGAGCGCAGCGGTTGCGTGGTGGTGGAAGGCTACGGCCTTTCGGAAACCTCCCCCGTGGTCTGCACGAATCCCACGCACGGCGTCAACAAAGCGGGCTCCGTCGGTTTGCCGATGCCCAACACGATCATCGAAATCCGCGCCCTCGACGACGACCGGGTGCTTGGGATCGGCGAAAAAGGCGAGATCTGCGTGCGCGGCCCGCAGGTCATGAAGGGCTATTGGAACCGTCCGCAGGAGACCGCGGACGTCATGAAGAACGGCTCTTTCCACACCGGCGACGTGGGTTACATCGACGAAGACGGTTACGTCTTCATCGTCGACCGCATCAAGGACATGATCAACGCCTCGGGCTACAAGATCTATCCGCGCATGGTCGAGGAAGCCATCCACCTGCATCCGGCGGTCGAGGAAGTCACGGTCATCGGTGTAGAGGACCCCTACCGCGGCCAAGCGCCGAAGGCCTTCATCAAGGTGCGCGACGGCATGACGCTGACGGAGGCGGAGATTCGCGAGTTCTTGAAAGAGAAGCTCTCGAAAATCGAACAGCCCGCCCAATATGAGTTCAGAGACGTTTTGCCGAAGACACTGATCGGCAAGCTTTCAAAAAAGGAATTGAAACAGGAAGAGGCCGCCAGGTCCGGCGGCTGAACCCGTTCACGAAATACAGGCAAAGGGAACAAAGCCATGACCAACGTCGTCATCTGCGGTTACGCCCGCTCGCCCTTCACGCTCGCCAATAAAGGCGCGCTCAAGAAGACGCGCCCCGACGATCTCGCGGCCGCCGTCATCAAAAGCCTCGTGGAACGCACGAAGGTGAACCCGGACGATATCGAGGACATCGCGCTTGGCTGCGCCTTCCCCGAAGGCGAGCAAGGCATGAACATGGGCCGCATCGTCGCTTTCCTCGCCGGACTTCCCAACAGCGTGGCGGGCGACACGGTGAACCGCTTCTGCGGATCGTCCATGCAGACCATTCATCAGGCCGCCGGTTCGATCATGTTGGGCGCGGGCGACGCCTTCATCGCCGCCGGCGTCGAAAGCATGAGCCGCGTTCCCATGGGCGGCTACAACTTCATGCCCAACCCGGCCCTCGTCGACACCGGACACGCCGCCTACATCGGCATGGGCGAGACCGCGGAAAACCTGGCGCAGAAGTATCAGATCCCGCGCGCCAAGCAGGAAGCCTTCGCGATGGAAAGCCACCGGCGCGCCGCGAAAGCCCAGGCCGCCGGCAAGTTCAAGGACGAGATCGTGGCCGTGAAGGGCGAAGGCGGCATGGTCGATACCGACGGCTGTATCCGCCCCGACACGAACCTCGAAGCGCTTGCGGGCCTGAAACCCGCGTTCAAGGAAACCGGCTCGGTCACGGCCGGCACATCGTCGCCCCTCACGGACGGCGCCTCGGCCGTTCTGGTCTGCAGCGAGCAGTATGCCGCGAAGAACAACCTGAAGCCGCTCGCGCGCATCAAGTCGATCGCGGTCGCGGGCTGCGCGCCGGAGATCATGGGCATCGGCCCGGTCCCCGCCGTGAAAAAGGCGCTGCTGCGCGCCGGCCTCAAGATCGGCGATATCGACCTCATCGAACTCAACGAAGCCTTCGCCGCGCAGGCGATGTCCGTGATGCAGGAACTCGGCCTCGATCCGGCCAAGACCAACATCGACGGCGGCGCGCTGGCCATGGGCCATCCGCTGGGCGCCTCCGGCGGCCGCATCACCGGCAAGGCTGCCGCGCTGCTTCAGCGTGAGAAGAAGAAGTACGCCATCGCCAGCATGTGCATCGGCGGCGGGCAAGGCATCGCGACGGTATTGGAAGCGCTTTAGCGAACTCGGTGTCGTCCTTGACGCGCAGCGTCGAGGACCCAGGGGTTTTTCGGTTTTCTCTAAAACCGCACCCCCCTGGATCCTCGCGGCCTGGCGGCCGCAAGGATGACGAAACCAAGGAATTTGGAGAGGAGATCCTCTAATGGCTGAGATCAAAAAAGCCGCCGTCATCGGCGCGGGCGTGATGGGCGCGGGCATCGCCGCGCATATCACGAATGCGGGTGTGCCCGTCGTCCTCCTCGATATCGTGCCGAAGGACGGCGCCAACCGGAACGCGATTGCCGAAGGCGCGGTCGCGAAGCTCCAGAAGGCCGATCCGGCCCCCTTCATGTCCAAACGCAACGCGAACCTGATCACGACGGGGAACCTCGAGGACAATCTCGATCTGCTCGCCGACTGCGACTGGATCGTCGAAGCGGTCATCGAGCGCCTCGACATCAAGCAGGACCTTTATAAGAAGGTCGAAAAGCACCGGAAAAAAGGCTCGGTGGTGTCGTCCAACACCTCGACGATCCCCTTGAAGGAACTCACCGCCGGCATGCCCGAAAGCATGGTGCCGGACTTCATGATCACCCACTTCTTCAATCCGCCGCGCTACATGCGCCTTCTGGAAATCGTGGGCGGCCCGAAAACCCGCAAGGACGCGCTGCAAATGGTGCGCGACTTCGGCGACATCCGCCTCGGCAAGGGCGTCGTCGTCGCGAAAGACACGCCGGGATTCATCGGCAACCGCATCGGCATCTACTGGATGCAGAATGCCGTCGTCGAAGCGCTGAACCTCGGCCTTTCCATCGATGAAGCCGATGCCGTGGGCTCACGCCCGTTCGGCATCCCCAAAACCGGCGTGTTCGGCCTTCTGGACCTGATCGGCATCGACCTGATGCCGCACCTCACCAAGTCCATGCTCTCGCTTCTGCCCAAGACGGACCCCTACGTCGCCATCTCCGGTGAAGTTCCGGTGGTGACGACGATGCTGAAGAACGGCTGGATCGGCCGCAAAGGCCCCGGCGGCTTCTACCGCCTGCGCAAGGACGGCGCGAACAAGATCAAGGAAAGCATCAACCTCAAGACCGGCGAATATGCGCCGAGCGTGAAGTCCGGCCTTGAAAGCGTCGATGCCGGCAAGAAGGGCGGCCTCAAGGGCGTCGTCGAGCACGCCGACAAGGGCGGCCGGTATGCCTGGAAGCTCGCGAGCAAAGGCCTCACCTATACTGCCGCGCTGGTCCCGGAGATCGCCGACACCATCGTCGATGTCGATGAAGCGATGAAGGACGGCTACGGCTGGAAGACCGGTCCGTTCGAACTCATCGACCAGCTCGGCGCGAAGTGGTTCGCCGACAAGTTGGCCGCCGAGAAAATGACCGTGCCGCCGCTCCTCAAACTCGCCGCGGAAAAAGGCGGCTTCTATAAAACCGAAGGCAAGGCGCTCAAGTACCTGACCGTCGCCGGCGACTACAAGGATGTCGTTCGCGCGCCGGGGGTCCTGCGTCTTTCGGACGTCAAACGCGGCGCGACGCCGATCATCAAGAACCCGTCCGCCAAGGTGTGGGATCTGGGCGACGGCGTGGCCTGCTTCGAGTTCACCTCGCGCGCCAACAGCCTCGATCCGATGACGATGCAGGGCTACAAGGACGTCCTGAAGCTCTTCAAGAACGACAAGACGTGGAAAGGCCTCGTCATCCATAACGAGGGTCCGAACTTCTCCGTCGGGGCGAACATCGGTCTGATGCTGTTCGCGGCGAATATCGCCATCTACAGCGAGATCGAGACCCAGATCGAAGACGGCCAGAAGACCTACATGCAGCTCAAACAGGCGCCCTTCCCCGTCGTGGCGGCGCCGCTCGGCATGGCGCTCGGCGGCGGCTGTGAAATCCTTCTGCACAGCGCGGCCATTCAGGCGCACGCGGAGACCTACACCGGCCTCGTGGAAGTCGGCGTCGGCGTCATCCCGGCGTGGGGCGGCTGCAAGGAGATGCTGCTGCGCTTCAAGAAGGATCCCAAGCTGCCGAAGGGTCCGGTCCCGGCCGTCGCCAAGGCTTTTGAAATGATCGGCACCGCGCAGGTCGCGAAGTCCGCCTTCGAAGCCAAGGAAATGGGCATCCTGCGCAAGGACGACGGCATCAGCATGAACCGCGACCGCCTGCTGGCCGACGCGAAAGCCAAGGTGCTGAAGCTGGCCGAGAACTACGCGCCGCCGAAGGAAGAGACGATCTCGCTTCCGGGCCCGGGCGGCGTCGCGGCGCTGAAAGTCGCGCTGCAGGGACTGATGCTGCAAGGCAAGGTCACCCCGCACGATGAAACCGTGTCGCTGGCTTTGGCCGGCGTGCTCACCGGCGGCAAGACGGACTTCAAGGATGAACTGACCGAGAAGGATCTGCTCAAACTGGAACGCAACGCCTTCCTCGAACTCGCCAAGAACGCAAAAACCCTGGCGCGCATGGAACACATGCTCGACACGGGCAAACCTCTGCGCAACTAAACAAGCCCCTCACCCTCCCGGCTTCGCCGGGTCCCTCCCTCTCCCGCTTGCGGGAGAGGGCCGGGGTGAGGGTGGCGAAGAAAGTGACAATCTAAATATGACCACCCGCCGCGCCATTCTCACCTGCCTCCCCCTCGCCGCGCTCGCCGCCGCGCTGCCGGCGCGCGCGGCGTTGCGTCCGGGCGAGGACGAGGCGTTCTTTGAAAAGTATAAAGCGCCCGAAGGCTCCTCGTTCTTCATTTCGAACACACCGAAGAGCGAGAAAGGCGAGCGCATGGTCGTGCGCGGCATGGTGATGGATCGGGACAAGAAGCCGATCCCCAATGCATCGGTGTACATTTATCACACCGACGCGGACGGCCGTTACAACACCACGGAACCGCGCCCCGGCTTCGGCGGCGAGAACCCGCGCTTGCACGCTTACATGCGCACCGACGCCGTGGGCCGTTATGTCTACGGCGGCGTGCGTCCGGCGGCCTACCCCGGACTGACCCTGCCGGCGCATGTGCACTTCGTGGTGCAGGCCGACGGCTTTCAGCCGCGCGTCTTCGAACTCTGGTTCGAAGGCGACCCGATGATCAAGGAAGACCATCTCGCCGGCCAGGCGAAGGATCCGGACCGGTTCCTGATCCGCGCCGCGGTGAGAGACACAAATCGTGTTTGGCAGATTACCAACGACATCGTCTTGGAACGGAAGTGAGGAGATAGCCATGGCCGTCTACACCGCCCCCTTGCGCGACATGAAGTTCGTGTACCGCGAACTGTTCAACGGCGACGACCTGCAGAAGCTCCCGGGTTACGCGGACTTCAGCCCCGACGTGGTGGACGCCGTGCTCGAGGAAGCCGCGAAGATCTCGCAGGAGGTCCTTTTCCCCATCAACCGCTCCGGCGACGAGGAGGGCTGCACCTTCGAGAACGGCGTGGTGCGCACGCCCAAGGGCTTCAAGGAAGCCTACGATCAGTTCACCGCCGGCGGCTGGACCGGCCTCGGCGCCGATCAGGACTACGGCGGCCAGGGCGCCCCCAAGGCGCTGAACATGCTGGTCGAGGAAATGATCTGCTCGGCCAACATGTCCTTCGGCATGTATCCGGGCCTCACCCACGGCGCCTACAACGCGCTGAAGCTTTACGGGACGGACGCGCAGAAGCAGCTCTACCTGCCGAAATTCGCCGACGGCAGCTGGAGCGGCACCATGTGCCTCACCGAGCCGCAGTGCGGCACGGACCTCGGCCTCGTACGCACCAAGGCCGACCCGCAAGCCGACGGCAGCTACCACCTCACCGGCACCAAGATTTTCATCTCCGCCGGCGAACACGACCTGACGCAGAACATCGTGCACCTGGTGCTGGCGCGCCTTCCGGACGCGCCGCCGGGCATTAAAGGCATCAGCCTGTTCATCTGCCCGAAATTCCTGCCCAAGGACGACGGCGGCGTCGGTCCGCGCAACGGCGCGTCCTGCGGGTCCATCGAACACAAGATGGGCATCAAGGCCTCGGCCACCTGCGTCATCAACTTCGACAACGCCAAGGCCTGGCTCGTGGGCGAGAAACACAAGGGCATGCGCGCCATGTTCGCCATGATGAACACTGCGCGGCTGGGCGTCGGCGTCCAGGGCCTCGGCCTCTCGGAAGCCGCCTATCAGGGCGGGCTCCTGTACGCCCGCGAGCGTCTGCAGGGCCGCGCGCTGAAAGGCGCGAAGTTCCCCGAAAAGCCCGCCGATCCGCTGATCGTGCATCCGGACGTGCGCAAGAACCTGCTCACCATGAAGGCGCTCACCGAAGGCATGCGCGCCCTGGTGATGTGGGTGTCCACCAGCCAGGACATGGCCGAGAAGGCCGCGACCGAGGAGGAGCGCACGCGCCACGACGACCTGATCCAGTTCCTGACCCCGGTCGTGAAGGCTTTCGGCACCGATATCGGCTTCGACAACGCCAATATCGGCGTGCAGATCTACGGCGGCCACGGCTACATCCGCGAGCACGGCATGGAGCAATATGTGCGCGACGCCCGCATCACGCAGATCTACGAAGGCACCAACGGCATTCAGGCCCTGGACCTCGTCGGCCGCAAGATGACCGCCCACTACGGCCGCTACATGCGCGCCTTCTTCCATCCGGTGCAGGCGTTCATCGAAGAGAATGCCGCCGACCCGAAGATGGAAGAGATCGTCTTGAACCTCGCCAAAGCCTTCGGCCGTTTGCAGCAGGCCGTCGGCGCGGTGGCGCAAAAGGGCCTTGGCAATCCGAACGAAGCCGGCGCGGCGTCGAGCGACCTGCTCAAACTGCTCAGCTATGTCTCGGTCGGCTACATGTGGGCCAAAATGGCGAAACTCGCCTTCAGCAAGGAAGGCGACGATCCGACGGGCTTCTACAAGGGCAAGATCAAGACGGCGCGGTTCTATGTGACCAAGCTGCTGCCCCAAACCGGCGCGCTGCTGTCGACCATTCTCGCCGGCGGCGAAACCATCATGGACATGGAAGACGAACTCTTCAGCGCGGCGGTCGCCGCTTGAGGTCCCTCGCCCTCCCGGCTACGCCGGGTCCCTCCGTCTCCCGCTTGCGGGAGAGGGGAAGGGGTGAGGGGCTTTTTTTACGTCCATGAACCTCCTCTGGCGGATGATCTGGATGTTCATCGCCGCGCGTTTCGGCGCGCGGGCCGATGTCATGGGCGAGCACAAGCTCGCCTTCCGCTGCCTGCCGACCGATCTCGACATCTTCATGCACATGACGAACTCGCGCTATTCGAGCTTCAGCGATCTGTCGCGCGTCAGTTTCATGATCAGGAACGGCGCCTTTGGGCGTCTGCGCAGGGCCGGATACTTTCCCGTGCTGGGATCGTCCACCTTCCGCTTCCGCAGGCCGATCTGGCTGTTCGAGAAATTCACCGTCTCCACCAGCGTGCTGACCTGGGACGACAAATGGATTTACCTGCTCCACAAATTCGAGACGGCCAAGGACATGCCGGCCATCGCGGTCGTGAAAGCCGCGTTCATCAACACCAAGACGGGCCGGGCGGCGATGGACGATGTTATCAAGCTGATGGCCTACACGGGGCCGCGGCCTGAAAGCCCGATTGCAAAAGAAGTGACGGATCTGGATCTGGTGTTGAAAGCTTAACCCAAGGGGAGTTTTCCGACATGCCACGCACACTTCGTTTCTGCACGCTGCGTTTCTGCACGCTGCTGATTGCCCTTTTCCTCACCCTGCCCGCCGCCGCTCAGGATGCGGGTAAAACCGCCCGCGCCGCGGCCAACAAGGAACTCTTCGACTCCTCAGGGAATCAGACGGCCAAGGCGCCCGCGATCGCCATTCCGGCGACCAGCTACAAAGTTCTGAAGACCGGCCCCGCGAGCGGCGCACATCCTTCGCGGTCCAGCGCCATCAAGGTGCGTTACGAGGGCAGTTATCTCGACGGCGAGATCTTCGACACCTCCTATGGCAAGGAGGCGGATAACGCGACGATCTATCCGCTGCGCGCGCTCATCCCGGGTTTCGTGTCCGCCGTGATGATGATGAAACCGGGCGACGAATGGCTGGTCTATGTGCCGTCCCAGATGGCCTATGGCGCCGTCGGCCATCCGCTGGCGACGCGGGACATTTTCTTCAAGATCGAGCTGGTCGAGCACGCGGAAATGCCGCCCCCGCCCTCGCCGGTCATGAAAACGATGCCGGGACGCGAGAAGCGCTGATCCCGATTTTCAGAAGTGTCAGACGCCGGCCGAAACCGGTAGCCGGAAATACCTGAGCCGCAGCTTCAATGAGCATACGCACCGCGGCCCGGCTTTTGTTTGGTTTTGGCGCTTGGAACGGCGGCGGATCATGCGGCCTATTCATTTCTCTTATCTCCCGCGCTCACAAATTCGGCGTCCAATCCCGAATCTTCGCGAGAAGTTCGGTAAAAGGGGGCTGCTCACGATAGTAGAGAGCGCGTGTCGTCACGTAGGCGCGTTCATAGCGGGCTCGTGTCGTCGCGCCGCTTAAAAGGAAGGCTTCGTTTTCCGCGATTACCTGATTGTCGGCAGACGGAAACCGCTTTTGTTTATGCGCAAGGTAAGCTTCCGAGCCGATAAAGCTCTGGACCTCTGGATCGTCCAGAAGAGCGTAAACGTCGTAATAGTGGCGCATATAATTGCGCGGCATTTCGCCGGTTTCTTGCTCCTTCCGATACTTGGTGGAGATCGTTTGGAGCTTTTCGACCAGCGTGTAACCGGGCTGGTAGCAGGGCACGGCCTTTGCGCGATTGTCGATAATATCAACCCGCGATGCGGCGTAATCGTAGGCCCAGGAGCTGATATCGCGCGGAACATTGGGGGCGATATCGTCAAAGCCGACTTCGAGGAGAATCCCTTGCTTCAATCCGGGGATGTCGGTGGTCGGACTGTCATAGGCCAGCCGGATCCCCCCGCTCCTGTATTGTCTTTTGTCATCGAAGTCCGTGTCGCGCGAAACGCCCGTGATGCCGTGAATTTCAATCGTGGCGGCAAGTGAGTCGTAATAGTCTTGGCGGCTTTTTACATGAGCCGGTTTGCTGTGATTTGGGGATGTCTTGACGTTTGATCCTGTGGGCGGGTCGATGTGGATGTCGATATCTTCCGAGAACCGCTTGATGAGGCCGAAGCCTTTGGAGAGCGACGTTCCGCCTTTGAGCTGGAAGGTCAGCCCCATGCGTTGCAGGCCATATAGGCCGTGCATAATCCAATAATCTTTTTCGATGAGCGCGGGATCGATTGAGATATCCCGCGCCACGATTCTAATCAGCTCAGGAAAGTCGCCGTGGGCGTGGAGATAGTCACGCGGCATGCGCTTTTACTTCGGATGCGACAAGCTCCGAAAAGAACTTTTTCGCACGTACCTTACCATACTCGTGCGCCGCCCGTTCCAACCGCCGCGGATTACCCGCCACGGCTTTCGCTCTGACTCGCTCGAGTATTTCGTCTTGGTTTTCCGCCAAACGATCCAAATTGTTCAGCAAGTCCACCAACAGAAATTCTTTAGTCACTTTCTTGGGGAAGCTCGCCTTCATGCGGAAATCGAAAGAGCGCCCGCCAAGATTGAAGCGACCGTGCCGTTTGTGATTGTAAACGACCGTTTCGTTATAAAGCTGCGTCGTACCGACGCCCAAGGCGTTGTAGGCATTCGGTGACGCGAGAAGAAATCGGTCGTCCTTCAGAAAAGACTGCACCAATTCATAGTCGCCGGCTGGCGCTTCGCCAAAAGCAGTTTTCTTTGGACGCAAATAGAGCCCATTGCGCAGCTTGGTCAAAGTGCCCTCTGCGACCAACTGTTTAAGATGGCGATCTACGGCGTTCGACCATTGGGCCAAGTCTTCACGTCGATAGACTTTTCCGGGCCGGAGCCGCTGCTTGAGTTCTTGGAGTTTGGTCATGGCGTCAAGATAGGCCAGAAAGCAATATATGCAAGTTTTTTTATTAAATTTTCATGCACATTTGGCTGTGCGTCAATATCTATATCATTGATATATATAAGAATAATCGAACTTGGCGAGCACGCGGAAATGCCGCCCCGGCCCTCGCCGGTCATGAAAACGATGCCGGGACGCGAGAAGCGCTGATCCCGATTTTCAGAGGTGTCAGACGCCGGTCGAAACCGGCGTCTGCCCGATTCTTAAAAATGTCAGACGCCGGCCGAAACCGGCGTCTGACAGTCCGACCGATTACGCGAGATCGAAACGATCCAGCGTCATCACCTTGGTCCATGCGGCGGCGAAGTCACGCACGAACTTCTCCTTGGCGTCGTTCTGGGCATAGACCTCGCTCAGCGCCCGCAGTTGCGAGTTGGAGCCGAAGACCAGATCGACGCGGGTCGCCGTCCACTTCGCCGCGCCGGACTTGCGGTCGCGGCCTTCGAAGATGTCCGCCCGCTCGTTCACCGGACGCCAGACCGTGCCGATGTCCAGCAGATTGACGAAGAAGTCGTTCGTCAGCTGGCCCGGCCGCTTGGTGAACACGCCGTGTTTTGCGCCGCCGGTATTGGCGCCGAGCACGCGCAGCCCGCCGACGAGAGCGGTCATCTCGGGCGCGCTCAAGGTCAGCAGTTGCGCCTTGTCGATCAGCAGTTCCTCCGCCGGCACCGCATAGGCCTTGGCCTGGAAGTTCCGGAAACCATCGGCCTGCGGTTCCATGACCTTGAACCCTTCGACATCGGTCTGCTGTTGCGTGGCATCGGTCCGGCCCGGCGTGAAGGGCAGCTCGATGGTATGACCGGCCGCTTTCGCGGCCTGCTCAACCGCCGCGCCGCCGCCGAGAACGATGAGGTCGGCGAGCGAGACCTTCTTGGCGCCGGCGCTCTTGTTGAACTCGGCCCGGATGCCTTCCAGCTTGGCCAGCGTCTTGGTGAGCTGCGCGGGCTGGTTGGCTTCCCAGTCTTTTTGCGGCGCGAGGCGCACGCGCGCGCCGTTGGCGCCGCCGCGCTTGTCGGATCCGCGGAAGGACGAAGCCGACGCCCAGGCGGCCGAGACCAGTTCGCTCACCGACAGGCCGCTGGCCAGGATCTTCGCCTTGAGGCCGGCGGCATCCTTGGCGTCGATCAGAGGATGATCGACCGCCGGCAAGGGATCCTGCCACACCAGATCTTCCTTCGGGACTTCGGGCCCGATATAGCGGCTCTTCGGCCCCATGTCGCGGTGGGTCAGCTTGAACCAGGCGCGGGCAAAAGCGTCGGCGAACGCGGCCGGGTCCTTGTGATAACGGCGCGAGATTTTTTCGTAGATGGGATCGTAGCGCAGCGAGAGGTCCGCCGTGGTCATCATCGGCGGATACTTCTTCGACGGGTCGTGAGCGTCCGGGATCATGTGCTCGGGCTTCGTGTCCTTCGCCACCCACTGGATCGCGCCGGCGGGGCTGGTGACCACCATCCACTCGTAGCCGAACAGCATATCGAAGTAGCCGTTGTCCCACTTGGTCGGGTTCGGCTTCCACGCGCCCTCGATGCCGCTGGTGGTGGTATGCACGCCCTTGCCGGTGCCGAATTTGTTGATCCAGCCCAGGCCCTGATCCTCGAGCGGCGCGCCTTCCGGCGCGGGACCGACGAGCTTCGGATTGCCGGCGCCGTGGGCTTTACCGAACGTATGGCCGCCGGCGACGAGGGCGACGGTTTCCTCGTCGTTCATGCCCATGCGGGCGAAGGTCTCGCGCACGTCGCGGCCCGAGGCGACCGGATCGGCCTTGCCGTCGGGGCCTTCCGGGTTGACATAGATGAGGCCCATCTGCACGGCCGCCAGCGGGTTTTCGAGCTGACGATCGCCGGTATAGCGCTTGTTGCCGAGCCACTCGGTCTCCGCGCCCCAGTAGATGTCTTCCTCGGGCTGCCAGATGTCCTTGCGGCCGCCGCCGAAGCCGAATGTCTTGAAGCCCATGGATTCGAGGGCGACGTTGCCGGCGAGAATGAGCAAGTCGGCCCACGAGATCGCGTTGCCGTACTTCTGCTTGACCGGCCACAACAGGCGGCGCGCCTTGTCGAGGTTGCCGTTGTCGGGCCAGCTGTTGACGGGCGAGAAGCGCTGATTGCCCGTGCCCGCGCCCCCGCGGCCGTCGGCGGTGCGGTAGGTGCCGGCGCTATGCCAGGCCATGCGGATCATGAGACCGCCGTAATGGCCCCAATCGGCCGGCCACCATTCCTGCGAATTGGTCATCAGCTCGCGCAGGTCCTTTTTCAGAGCGGCGTAGTCCACCTTCTTGAAGGCCTGGGCATAGTTGAACCCCCGGTCCCTGGGATTCGACGCCGGCGTATGCTGATGAAGGATGTTGAGGTTGAGTTGATTGGGCCACCACTCGTGCGCGTCCTGCGTGACCGCGCCCGCGGGCATTCGACCGCCCGCGGAGGCGCTCGACGCGGCGGCCGCCGCGGCCGCGCCAGGTGCCGCTGCCGCGGCGGCAATGACCGTGGTCGCGGTCAAAATATCGCGGCGGCTCGCGACGGACCGGCCGTGACCGAAAGGACAACGTGCATCGTCTGACATCTCAATCTCCCTTGATTGCTTTTGCTGAAGTTGCGGTGGAGGGAACGAAAACAACAAATATTAGAATTATTATAGACTAATTCTAATTAACAATCTAGCGGTTGTTGTGGGGAGGGGTGTTCCTTCTCGGGTGGCGAGAAAGTCACGCAGCGTGAGAATGTTCGCGCGCCGGCAAGTTTTCGTTGATCCGCGTCAATGCGAAGCGCATTGTTTTAAATGTACCGTCGGCTCAATCTGCCTCCCGTACATCCCCGCTCCCGAACATTCCGGGCCCTTTCCGCGCTGCACCGCCCAATGCCGTGCGCGTTGATTTCGCTTGTGAAAACCAAGCGTGTGAAAAATCGTCTGCGGATGATGCGGACGATGCGGTTGAGCGCAAAGGCAAGCGGCGTCAGTCGATTAGGCGCGCCTTTTCATGCGGAAGACGATGCGGACGGCCTGCGGACGAGGCCCGCCCTGCGCGTGCGTGCGAATTACGGCTTCTTCGCGCTCGCCTTCATTTGCGCATTCAACAGCTGGAAGTCGTTGTAGAGCGTGGTGCAGGCGGCGCGCGCGCCGCCGCAGAGGAACTCCATCTTGACCTCGAGTCCTTCGGCGCCGTCCTTGAGTTCGCGGCAGATCACGGCCGGATAGGCTGCGTGGCCCAGGCGCGTGAACGTCCAGATGTGCGTGAAGTCCAACTGCTCGTAGGCGAGGAACTTTTCGTCACCGGCGGCTTCGCGCACGCCGCCTTTTTCGACCAGCGCCGTCGCGACTTGATCGAGCGACGGCGCGTGCAGGCCGCAGATATCCACCGGTTTCTTCGGATCGACATGAACCGGTCCCGAAAACGGCTTCGGCTCCGCTGCAAAAGCAGCGGAGCCGACAACCATGGCGAAGGCTAGAAGACGGAGCTTCACGCCTTGAGACTAGAAATTGACCCGCGCCTGGATGGCGAGAGTGCGGCCACGGTCGGCGAAGGCGTAGTCGGAGTTTGCGCCGAAGGTTGAGCCCGCGAGCGGCGTATCGCCCCCGAACTGGATGTAGCGCTCGTTGGTCAGGTTACGTCCGATGAAGGCCAGCTGCCACAGGCCCGTGTCCGGACCGATACCGACACGCAGGCCGAGGGTGGCGTAACCCTTCTGGATGAGCGCCGGATCGAAGATGTTCGAGGCGTGATACTTCGAAGTGAAGAACACATCGAGCGCGCCGTCGAGACGGTAACCGGAGACGATCGGATAGTTGGCGGCAAGGCCGACCGTGCCCTGCACGTCCGACACCAGCTGATTGGTCTGACCGGTGTAGTCGCAGAGCTCGGGGCGTCCGTCGCCGTTGAGATCGACGTTCGGCGTCTGGCCGAAGTAGCACTGACCGTTACGGAAGTCCTTGAACTTGAAGTCCGTCAGCGCGAGCGAACCGGTCAGCGAGACGTACTCGTTCATGCGCACGCGGCCGTCCGCTTCGATACCCTGCGAGCGGGCCGAGGCGGCGTTACCGACGTTGAAGCCCAGGATCCCGTCGAAGATCGAGATCTGGAGATCCTTGAACTCGGTGTAGTAGGCCGCGACGTTCAGGGTCGCGGCGCCGAACGAGGCCTTCGTGCCGATTTCGAAGCTGTTGGCGCTTTCGTCCTCGAACTCGAAGGAATCGTTCATCGTCGGATAGAAGTTGCGGTTGTTGGCGCGGAAGTCGAAGCCGCCGCTCTTGGCGCCGCGCGCATAGCTCGCGTATAGCATCAAGTCTTCGGTCGGCGTGAAGAGCAGCTTCACGTCGGGCGAAAAACGGGTCTCCTTGCGGTCGCCCGATACCGGCAGCGCGCCGAGCTGGCCGATCAGCGCCGCGCCGGTGGGGCCGAGCGCCGAGAGGTTGGTGGAACTGACGCGGAACACCTGCGCGTACACGGCCGCGGCGATGGCCTGCGCCGCCGGCAGCGGATCGCCGTTTTCACGCAGGATCGAGAGCGTGCGCGTGCCTTCTTTTTTCTCCGAGCTGACGCGGGCCCCGAGCTGAATCTCCCATTTATCGATGGGACGCACATTCACCTGCGCGAAGGCCGAGATCAGGCTGGCGTCGACCGAGGCGCGGCGCGCCGCCTGCGTGCCGGCCAGCGCGCTGCCCGCGCCCGGCGACTGTTGGTTCACGAGCGGGACAAGCACGGATGTCGGCTGCACGACGATATTGTCGGCGTAGCCGTGATTTGAGTGCTGATAGTAGGCGCCCGCGACGAAGTCGTGGCTTTCGCTGACCGGCGAGGTCAGCCGGAATTCCTGGCTGAACTGGTCATAGTCTTCCTGCAAGCCCGCGAGGAAGACGTTGGCGCCGGTGTAATCGCAATCGCAAAGCTCGTCGTACTGCAGTTTGGTGTAGCCGGTGATCGACCGGAGCTCATAGCCACCGATATCGACCTTGATATTGCCGACGTAGGTTTGCTGCTTGTTATTGCTGAAGTCGCCGTTGGAGCTGCGGTTCCCGTTCAGCGTGTTGTCGAGAACGCTGCGATCGGCGCCGAGGGCGACAAGGATCTGAGAATAGGTGCGGCCGGCGAACGGACCGGCTGCGACCGGCGTTTCATTCAGCGTTTCGATGGAACGTCCCAGCACGTCGAAGTCGCTGTATTCGGCTTTGAAATTCGCGACCACGGTGTCGGAGACGTCGGCTTCGAGAATGCCGCGCAAGGTGACGTCGTCGCGCTTGGGTTCGGTGCGCGAAAGCGTCAGATTGCGGACATAACCGTCGCTGTCACGCCAGCGTGCGGCCACGCGCGCGCGCACCGTGTCGGTGATCGGGCCCGAGACCGCGCCTTCGGCGATATATTCCTGATTCTCGAACTCGTAGGTGCCGGTGAGATACCCTTCGAAACTCGTGGTCGGCTGCGCCGTCAGGATATTGAGGGCGCCGGCGATGGAGTTCTTGCCGAACAGAATGGTCTGCGGCCCGCGCAGCACTTCAACGCGCTGGAGGTCGAGGAACGGCATGCGCGTCTGCTGCGCGCGGGTATAGGCGATGCCGTCGACATAGTAGCCGACGGACTGCTCGAAGGCCTGGTTGATGCCCGAGCCGAGACCGCGGATGAAGATATTCGTGCTGATGCCCGTTTCGGTCATCGTGAAGTTCGGCACGAGTTGCTGCAGATCCTCGGCTTTGGCGATGCTCACATCCTGCAGTTTGTCGCCGCTCACCGCCGTCACCGAGATCGGCGTGTCCTGAACGCTTTGCGCGCGGGACTGCGCCGTGATGATGATCTCTTCCATCTCGAGCTCCTGGGCGAAGGCCGGCAGAGCCGACGCCGCCAGGGCCGAGGAGACCAACAGCGCTGATTTTAAAGAAAAACTAAAAAGGCCACGCGAGGGTGCGCGCGAGGCGACAGTGCTCTTCATGGAAATCCTCCCGTGAGGCCGAGGACCCAGCTCTGTCCGACGATTCGGACAGAAAGCCTTCCCTGCCCCAGAAACCTTGATTCCCAGTATCTTACGAGCAGAAGCCGACAGCCGTAAAGCCGGGAGCTCTCAACCACCGCGTGCAAAAGCTGTTACGACGCCTTGGCCAGGTCTTCGCCCGCCAGGGCTTTGTCCAGCAGGCGGATGGTCTCCGCAACGCCATAGAGGGCGATAAAGGAGCCCATGCGCGGGCCCTGTTCCTGGCCCAGAAGCACCTGGTACAGGGCCTTAAACCAGTCCCGGAGGGAGGCAAAGGCGTCCGGATAACGTTTGCCGATCTCGTAAACCACGCTCTGCAGGCCTTCGGGCGTCGGCGCGTCTTTGTAACCGGCCAGCGCCTCGCGCAGGTCGGCGAACGCCTGGCGTTCATTGTCCGCGATAAGGCGGTAGACCTTCGCCGGCTTCACGAAGTCCTGGTAATAGACGACGGCGTGCTTCACGAGGCGGTCCAGCAGCGGCGCGCTCTGGGGCGTCGCGCCCGGCGCGAAGCGCGAGATGTAGTGCCAAAGCACCGCCGGGTTCTCGGCATGCGCGACACTCGCGAGATTCAGAAGGATGCTGAAGCTGACGTGCACCGTGTCCTGCGGCGGACGGCCGCCGTGAATGTGCCACGCCGGATTGTCGAGCTTCGCCTTGTCTTCTTCGCCGGGGAATTTCTCGAGGAAGTCGAGATACTCGTCCACGGCCTTCGGGATCACATCGAAGAACAGGCGCTTGGCCGTCTTCGGCTTCTGATACATGAACAGCGATAGGCTCTCATGCGGCGCGTACTTCAGCCAATCCTCGACCGCGAGGCCGTTGCCCTTGGACTTCGAGATCTTCTGGCCCTGCTCGTCGTTGAACAGCTCGTAGGTCAGATTGAGCGGCGGCGTGCCGCCGAGGATGCGGCAGATCTGGCTTGAAAGCTTGACGGAATCGATGAGGTCCTTGCCGGACATCTCATAGTCGACTTCGAGCGCGTACCAGCGCATCGCCCAGTCGCACTTCCACTGCAGCTTGCAGTGGCCGCCGGTGACGGGCGTGCGCACATGCGTGCCGTCTTCGTCCTTGTACACGATGGTGCCGCTGGCGAGATCGCGCTCAACGACGGGAACCTGCAGCACGACGCCGGTTTTCGGCGACACCGGCAGGAACGGCGAGTAGGTCGCGCGGCGCTCGGCGCCAAGGGTCGGCAGGATGACGTTGATGACCTCGTCGTACTTCTCGAGCACGCGTAGCAACGCCTTATCGAACTCGCCGGATTTGTAGGAGACGGTCGAGCTCTTGAATTCGTATTCAAAACCGAAGGAGTCCAGGAACGCGCGCAGGCGCGCGTTGTTGTGGGCGCCGAAGCTCTCATGGGTTCCGAACGGATCGGGCACGCTCGTGACCGGCTTGCCCAGATGCTGGCGGACCATGTCCTGGTTCGGGACGTTGTCCGGCACCTTGCGCAGGCCGTCCATGTCGTCCGAGAACGTGAACATCCGCGTCTTGACGTTCGGTGTCAGGAGCTCGAAAGCCTTGCGCACCATGGTCGTGCGGACCACTTCGCCGAAGGTGCCGATGTGCGGCAAGCCCGACGGGCCGTAACCGGTCTCGAACAGCACATAGCCTTTGGCGGGCGCGGCCATTTTAAGCCGTTCGTCCCAGAGGGTGCGGGCTTCGACAAAGGGCCAGGCATTGCTGTGGCGAGCGAGGGCGGCGAGATCGGTCATGGGGAAATCAGCGCGGGTCTAAGATATAAGGAACGGCGATGGGAAAACTGGGGCCTTAGTACCGGCAATTTTCGCTAAGGTCACCCCGGATTTCGCCGTTCTGTCTTTGGAAAAACGCTCTCGGAGCGGTCATTGTGGCCACGACTCTCATGGATACCACCCCCCTTATCGCCGCGGCTGAAGCCCCGCCCCTGGAGGCGCGGTTCCTGGAGCCTGAGGGCTTCAGATGGGGCTATTTCACCGCCCGTGACGGCGCGCGCCTGCGCTGGGGACATCTCGCCGCCGGCGCCGCCAAGGACTGCGTTCTGGTGGGCGGATACATCGAGTTCATCGACAAATATTTCGAGGTCGCGCGCGACTTTCACCGGCGCGGCTTCAACGTATGGTGCCTCGATTGGCGCGGTCAGGGCCGCTCGGCCCGCAGCGGCCGCACCAAGCCCGATCCGCGCGTCTTCGACCGCGATGCCGAGGACCTCGCGCAATTCATCGCCACGGTTTCACCGCGCGGCCACAAACGCCTGCTCGTCGCCCACTCGATGGGCGGCGGGGTGTCCCTGCTCACACTCGCCCATCACGTAGGGCTTGTAGACGCGGCGGTGCTTTCAGCACCGATGATTCAAATCAATACGGGCCATGTTCCAAAGTGGGCCGCCTCCGCGCTTGCCCGCGTCATGACCGCGATCGGGCAGGGCGATTCCTTCGTGCCCGGCGCCGGCGCATGGCCGAACCTCGCGCCGCGCTTCGGCGACATCAACCGCCTGTCCAATCATCCGCTCCGGGGCAAGCTTGTCGATGCTTGGTTCACGGCGTCGGAAAGCCTGCGCCATGACGGCCCCACCTATGCGTGGCTGAAAGCCGCCTTCGGTTTGACGACACGCATATCGGATGCGGCGACACTCTCGCGCATCCGCACGCCGATCCTCATCGGCAGCGCGGGGCAGGATCTGCTGGTCGATCCCACCGCGCATCTGCGCGCCGCCACACTGCTGCCGGACGCGCGGCTCGTGACCTTCGAGAGCGCGAAGCACGAGTTGTTTCAAGAAACCGACGATGTCAGAGACCGCTGGTTTGCCGCGATCGACTCATTCGTCGCGGAGCATGTCGGCGAGGCCTGACGGCGCCGGCCGAACCGCCTTGCACCGGCGGCGAACTGCCGGTACAGGTCGAACCTTCCATGAACACGTCCACCGCCGCCGCGCTGCCCGTTCGCCGCATCCTCCTTCCCGATGCGCCCGTTGTCGCGGCCGAATGGACGAGCGCCGCGATCCTCGACACCAGCGGCGAAATCGCCGTTAAAAAGGCCGCCATGGCCGGCCAGCTCATGGCGGCGGCCCGGCCGATCCTCTGTCACGCCCCGGCCACCGCGGCGCGGCTGAAAACCGAACGTTTCCCGGCCCATGACGTCTTGGAATTGTTCGCCTTCGTCCGGCCCGCCCGTTTCTGCCTGCCGACCGTCGGCGGCATCGCGGCCGCCTTGGGTTTACCGGCGCCGGCGACCCTCGAGGACAAACCCGAGACGTTGCTGCACGCGGTGCGCGTTCTGCTCGAGGAGCTGAAACGTCTGGGGGATCTCGAGGCGAAGACTCTCGCCGCGGCGGCCGGCGCCATGGCGCGCGGCGGATGGGCCTGGGGGCCCTCGGTGCTCGCCGCCCTCGGCGGCGATCCCAATGCGGCGCGGGGCTTCGGTCCCGCCGCCGGGCTTCGCGTCTGGATCGATCTTCCCGCCTGGGAGGAGCGCGCCCCGCCCTCGGCCCCCGGCAGTAAACCCGTTCCGGCCGCGGAGTCGGAAGCGCGCCTGGAGCGGTTGCTGGGCGAAGGCGCCGAGGCGCGGCCCAGCCAGCGCGCCTATACACGCCTTGTGTCGGAGGCCTTCCAGCCGCGCGGCGCTTCGAACCAGCCCTTATTGGTCCTTGCCGAGGCCGGCACCGGCACCGGCAAAACGCTTGGGTATGTGGCGCCCGCCAGCGTGTGGGCCGAACAGAACCAAGGCGCGGTATGGCTCTCGACCTTCACGCGCAACCTGCAACGCCAGTTGGATCAGGAACTCGACCGCCTGCATCCGGACGCGGAGGAGAAAAAGCGGCGCGTGGTGATCCGTAAAGGCCGCGAAAACTACATGTGTCTGCTCAGCTACGAGGAGGCGCTGAACCGTCTTGGCGCGCAGCCCCATGACGCCGTGGCGCTCGGGCTTGTCGCGCGCTGGGTCAGCGTGACCCGCAACGGCGACATGGTGGGCGGCGATCTGCCGGGCTGGCTGCCGGAAGTTCTGGGCCGGGAAAAAGTCATCGGCCTCGCCGACCGGCGCGGCGAGTGCATTTACGCCGCGTGCAATCACTATCAGAAGTGTTTTGTCGAACGGACCGTGCGCCGGGCGCGCTACGCGGACATCGTGGTTGCGAACCATGCGCTCGTCATGGCGCAGGCCGCGCTCGGCGGCATCGACGACGCGCTGCGCCCGACGCGCTATGTGTTCGACGAAGGCCATCACATTTTCGAAGCCGCGGACTCCGCTTTTTCCGCCCACTTCACGGGGCTGGAAGCGGCCGATCTCCGGCGCTGGCTGCTCGGCGCGGAAGGCAATGCCAAGCGCAGCCGCGCCCGCGGGCTGAAGCGGCGGTGCGAAGACCTGATCGCGTGCGGGAGCGGTGACGACTTCGGGCTTTCAAACGCCGTCGAAGACGCCGTGGACGCGGCCCGCGCGCTTCCCGGTCAAGGCTGGCGCAACCGCGTCAAGGACGGCGCCCCGCAAGGACCGTCCGAAAAATTCCTGGCCCTCGTGCGCGCACAAGTCCTCGCGCGCGGCGATACGTCCTCGCCTTACTCGCTGGAAGCTGAAACCGTTCCGCTCCTGCCCGGCCTCGCCGAGGCGGTCGACGGTCTTGAGACCGCGCTCGCGCGTCTTGAAGCCCCGCTGCGGAAACTGATCTCCGGCTTCACCGCGAAACTCAACAAGGATGCCGGCATCCTTGAGACCTCCATGCGTCAGCGCCTCGAGGCGGTCATCCGCACGCTTGAACACCGCGGCGCGATGCAGGTCACCGCCTGGCGCGGCATGGTAAAATCGCTGAAAGAAACAACGCCGTCCGAGTTCGTGGACTGGTTCCATATCGAGCGCATCGACGGCCATGACATCGACGTCGGCCTCAGCCGGCACTGGGTCGATCCCACCCTGCCCTTTGCCCGCGCCCTTGCCGATCATGCGCACGGGATCGTGGTGACATCCGCCACGATGCTTACCGGCGAGGCCGATGAGGCGGCGGATTGGACCAATGCCGAGCAGCGCGTCGGCGCGTGGCACCTGTCGGCGCCGGTCGCGCGCGCCTCGCTCGCGTCTCCCTTCGACTATGTCGCCAATACCCGCGTGATCGTCGTCACCGACGTCCGCAAGGACGATCTGAAACAGGTCGCCGCGGCCTACCGCGAACTCTTCCTGGCCGCGGGCGGCGGCGGGCTCGGCTTGTTCACCGCCATCAGCCGCCTGCGCGAAGTGCATAGACAGATCTCCGCGCCGATCGACGAAGCGGGCATCCCGCTTTACGCACAGCATGTGGATGCGATGGACACCTCGACCCTGGTCGACATCTTCCGCGCCGAGGAGGACGCCTGCCTCCTTGGAACCGACGCCGTGCGCGAAGGGGTCGATGTCCCGGGCCGCTCGCTGCGCCTCGTTGTCTTCGACCGCGTGCCGTGGCCGCGCCCGGATATCCTGCACAAGGCCCGGCGCACCGCGCACGGCAAGAAGGGCTACGACGACGCCATTACGCGCCTTCGCCTGAAACAGGCCTTCGGCCGTCTGGTCCGGCGCGAGACCGACCGCGGCGTCTTCGTCCTTCTCGATCCGATGATGCCCTCGCGCCTGTGCACGGCCTTCCCGCCGGGCGTGGAGGTCGCGCGCGTCGGCCTCGCCGAAGCCGCCGCGATGGTCCGCGCGTTTTTATAAGGGGTTCCAGGAGCAACATGCGCTTCTGGAACAAAACACTCATTTTGCGCGTTTTGAGTAAGTGACTCACAGAGCCATCGGTTGAAGCCATGCCTACAAAGCGTCTCTCACGCCTTCAGGTCATGCTTTCGCAGGAGGAACTGACCGCCCTCGACAATTTTCGTTTTGAAAAGCGCATGCCGAGCCGGGCCTCGGCGATCCGGGAAATCCTGCGGCGCGGCTTAGCCGCGGACGGCTTCGCGATCGCGCTGCGGGGCTCGCACTCCAAGGCCTTCGGCGTGCTGCGCGACGGATCGGGCGACGGGGATTAGAGCGTTTTCCGACGAAGTGGGAACCGGTTCGTCGCAGAAAACGCGACAACCTCTATGAATCTAACCGGCCTTACGCGCTTCGCGCAATTTCACAAGGCTGTGCATCGCGGCGTTCATGGGCGCCGGCACGTTGTATTTTTGGCCCTGCGCCGCGACGTAGCCGTTCAAGGAATCGATTTCCGTGGGCTTGCCGCGCGCGAGATCCTGCTGCGTGGACGACAAGGTTCCCGGCATCGCGGGACCGAGTTTGCGCACACGGTCCTGCATATCCGCCAGATCGAGCGCGATGCCTTTCGCCTTGGCGACGTCCACACATTCGGCGGCAAGACGCATCATGATGTCGAGCGCGCCGGGATCGTTGACCAGCACACCATAGGTGCAGCCGGTCAAAGCCGAGAGCGCGTTGTAAGTCGCGTTCATCACAAGCTTCGTCCACATCTCCTGGGCGACGGTCTTGCTGACCTTGCACGGGATCCCGCCGTGCGCGAAGGTCGCCGCGATTTTCGCGAGGACATCGTCGGCGACGTCGCCGCCGATGACGAGATCGCCGCGCCCGTTATGCTTGAGATAGCCGGGCGCCGGCATCGCCGCCGCCACATAGACCGCCGCCGAGACCACGTCGAACCCGAGTTCGTCCTTGATGCGCTCGGCGTTGTCGACGCCGTTCTGCATGCTGACCATCACGGCATCGGGACGCATCATCGCGCGCGCCTGTTTCGCGGCCGTGACGGTGTCGAGCGTCTTCACGCACAGGAGAATGAGATCGCCGTCTTTGACCGCATCCATTTCGGTCGCGGCGCCGACCTTGACCTGTTCCTTGAACGTGGTCGTATCCATCGTCAGGCCGTCGCGTTGGATGGCCTCGACATGCAACGGGCGCGCGATCAGCGTCACCTTGAGGCCCGCGCGCGCGAGCATTCCGCCGTAGTAGCAGCCCACCGCCCCGGCGCCGACGACAACCACATGCTTGAACATCACTCTTCCCCGACGGAGGCGAAACGGATGGTCACGGGACTTTGACCGATGGCCGCCGGCGCGCGCGACAGGCGCGCCTGGAGGGAGTGGCGCGGAACGCAGGTTCCCTTGGATCCAAGCGGCAGGCCGAGTTCGGCCATTTCCTTGCGCGACATGCGGATCGCGGTCACGGGGCGCGCCTTGCCCCAGTTCACCTCGCGCTCGACGTCCACGAACAGGAGCGTCCAGTACTCAGGATGCGGCATCCAGTGCATCTCGGCCTTGGCCAGGTACTCAAAGCCGAGGATGTCATCGATTTCCTTGTCCGTGAGGCCGTCCGTCAGGGCGCAGACCTTCTCCCACGGCCAGTCGGTCAGCGGACCGAAGTCGATCGCATCTTGCGCGCCCATCAGCACGAAGCGCAGGTTCTTGTGGAAGACGATTTCTTTTTTGGATTCCGGCCCGCCGGAGCGGGTGTAGAGCATGTAGATCGTGGCCGGCGCCATCGTGAAGATCGCGAGCAGCCCCAGGACTTTCAGAAAGGATTTGGATGGTCCCCAAGAACTCATAGGCCGCTTATAGCGCATTGCGGCGGCTCGGTCTTTTTTGATTTCTGCATGACCGCCAAAGCAAAAGGGCCGTACCTTTCGGCACGGCCCTTCGACTGTCTATCGCTTGGGACGCCGGACTTAGAAGTCCATGCCGCCCATGCCGCCGCCCGGCGGCATCGCCGGAGCTTCATCCTTTTTCGGGATTTCGGCGACCATCGCTTCGGTGGTGATCAGCAGGCCCGAGACCGAGGCCGCGTCCTGCAGAGCCACACGCACGACCTTCGTCGGGTCGACGATGCCGGCTTTCACCATATCGACGAACTTGCCGGTCGAGGCGTCGTAACCGAAGTTGTTGTCCTTCGATTCCGCGACCTTGCCCGCGATCACGGCGCCGTCTTCACCGGCGTTTTCCGAGATTTGACGGAGCGGAACGCCCAGGGCGCGGCGAACGATCTCGACGCCGACCTTTTGGTCGTCGTTCGCGACTTCGATCTTGCCGAGGTTCTTGGAGGCGCGCAGCAGGGCGACACCGCCGCCCGGCACGATGCCTTCTTCCACCGCGGCGCGGGTGGCATGAAGGGCGTCGTCGACGCGGTCCTTCTTTTCCTTCACTTCGATTTCGGTCGCGCCGCCGACCTTGATCACCGCAACGCCGCCGGCGATCTTCGCCAGACGTTCTTGCAGCTTTTCCTTGTCGTAGTCCGACGTGGTGTCGTCGATCTGACGGCGGATCTGCTCGCAACGGGCGTTGATGTCGTTCTTCTTGCCCGCGCCGTCGACAATGGTCGTGTTGTCCTTGTCGATCGTGACGTGCTTGGCGGAGCCGAGCATCGGCAGCGTGACGGTTTCGAGCTTGATGCCGAGATCTTCGCTGATGACCTGGCCGGCGGTGAGCACGGCGAGATCTTCCAGCATGGCCTTGCGGCGGTCGCCGAAGCCCGGCGCCTTCACGGCCGCGACCTTGAGGCCGCCGCGCAGCTTGTTCACGACGAGCGTGGCAAGCGCCTGGCCTTCAATGTCTTCGGCGATGATGAGCAGCGGACGGCTCGACTGCACGACGGCTTCCAGGATCGGCAGCAGCGGCTGCAGGTCCGAGAGCTTCTTTTCGTGGATCAGGATGTACGGGTTCTGCAGTTCCACCACCATCTTGTCGGCGTTGGTGATGAAGTACGGCGAGAGGTAGCCGCGGTCGAACTGCATGCCTTCGACGACGTCGAGTTCGGTGTCGAG
>JADZAK010000082.1 GCA_020852595.1 Rhodospirillaceae bacterium | reverse complement strand
GGCGAGGTGAAGCTTTTCGGAGTTTTCACACTCGAGCGCCAAAAAGGCGGCGAACCCATGAATGCCGGGTCGCTCCACCGCTACTTGGCGGAAGCGGTGTGGTATCCTACGGCCTTGCTGCCGAGCAACGCATTGGCATGGACGCCTATCGACGAGACCAAGGCGCTTGCCACCCTCACTCATGCCGGCATTTCGGTCTCGTTGGAATTCCGTTTCAGCCCGACCGGCGCGGTGACGTCCATCTACACACCCGGACGCTGGGGCGCCTTCCCCGAGGGCTTTAGAGAAGTCGCATGGGAGGGACGCTTTCACGACTATCGACTTCACGGCGGCGTGCTTGTGCCGACACGCGGTGAAGTGGGGTGGTACGTGGGCGATACATGGATCTGCGTGTGGGATGGATCCATCGAATCCGCGCGCTACGATTTCGTGCTTTAAGTCACGGCCCGCGGGACGCGCCGATTTCAACGCCTGGCACGCGCCTGTCCGCCGTCCTTTTCCAGGCTGCCCAAGTACGCGATGAGCGCGGAGATCTCGTGTGGGGTCAGCTCGAACGGCGGCATATCGGAGTGCCCAACGACAATGCCTTCGGCGAATGCTTCGGCGAGTTGCTCGATCGGATAGCGTTCGTGCAGGCGGCGGAAAGGCGGCGCTTGTTCAAGCGGGCTTTCGTCGAGACGTCCGACGCCGTGACAGCGCGCGCATCGGCTTACGGCGAAAGCGCGTCCTTCTTCGATGATCTCCGGATTCCGCGGCGGCATGCGGGGGTTCCCGCATGCCGCCAGCGAAATCAGGGATAGGGCGACAAGAAGCGCGCGGCCGCGCATTGGCTCTTACCCTTACTGTTTAAGGCTCATGATATAGGTCGTGATGTGCCGCAACTGGTCTTCCGAAAGTTTCAGGCGCGGCATGGTAGGATGGGGTCCCGTGAGAAACGAGATGAGCACCGCTTGCGACATGCGGCCCGTGTTGGCGATGGCGACGAAGTCGGGCGCCGTCGTGAAAGTCGGTCCTTTCGCGCCTTGCGCATCGACCATATGGCACACCGCGCACATGGCATTGGCGATCGCATGGCCGCCGGCCGGATCGGCCGCGGCCGTGCGGACGGGCGCCGGGGCCGCGCTCTTTCCGCCAAGCGTTTCATTCAAAAGAGCCGCGAGCCGGACGCCGGCCTTGCTCATTTGGATTCCAAGCAGCTTCTGCGCACGGTCAAGTTCCGCCGGCTCGATCACAAAATGACCGTCCTCGAAGCGTGAAAGCATCGTGCCGTAAGCATAGTCCGTGCCGATCTGATGCGATTCGAGCGCCCAGAAATGGGTCACTTGGCCGCTCCACAACGCCACGTCGGCCGGCGAGATCTTGGCGATGAGGGCTTTGGCGGCTTCGTCGCGCTGCCCGAGACGGCGCACCACCGCGGTTTCCCAATAACCAAAGAGCGATCCCGGCGTGATGCTTTTGTCGCCCGCGACGACCTGAATGATCCGGCCATTTTGATTGTGCATATCGGAAACGTGGAGCGGCGCATGAATGTCCCCGACAAGATGGAGAATATATTTCAGCGCGAGCAAACGTTCCGCGGGCGTGGTCGACTTGTCCGCAAGTTCAGAACGGAATTGATCGATCTTGTCGATGATACAGGCGTTCGCGGGTCCTCGCGACGCTGGGGCGCCGGCCGGCAGAACCGTGTGACCGAAACACGCTTCCGGGATATTCGGGCGATTGGCGTAAATGGACGCAAAATGCCAGTTGGCGGTGTCCGCGTAATGTTGGGCCACACCGTCATCGCGATAATGGTCCGCCCAGGTTGCCGCGCCGGCGATATCGTGCGGCGTAAGGGGATCGGTATCGGCCTTCAACATCGCGTCCACTTGCTTGCGGACCGCCGGAGTTAAATAGTTGGCGGCGATGGTCGCGATAATTTCATGGCCACGGTCGTCGAACGCCGATGCGGAATGCATGAAGCCAACGGTAAAAGCGGCGGTGAGGAGCAATACGGAGGCACGCATGGGGGGAGTCCTTTGCTGCCGAGGGTCTTGAAAGGTTAAGAAAGCGCCTCCGCTGCGGCGTTGATTTCGGTCAATATGTAGCGACTCGATGTGAGTTTTCCAGCGCCAAACCCTTCGCGCACCGGCAACTCTTTGAAGCGGTGGGGATTTTATTAAAAAGTCCTTCGCCCTCTTAAACGTCCAACCGTTCGTATTCCGCGATGACTTGCGCCCCCGCGAGCAGAACGAGCGCACCGAATTCCGCGCTCAGGAGGACGCCGACGGATGTGGCGAGCGTGCCATAGACCAGCTGAATTTGAGACACGGTCGCATAGTACCAACCGAGGCCGTGCCGTGTGATCGCCCAGAGCGCTGCCGCGACCGCGCCGCCCATGAGCGCATGACGAAACGATAACCGCCCGACAGGCATGACGAGATAGATCGAGGAGAGCAACAGGGTTTCGCCGATGACGCCGAGGCCGTAAAGCGTGCTTCGCGACATAGGATCCAAGGAGTGGGAAACCCCGAACAGCGTCACGTTTCGCGTCCCCACGGCCTGTAGCAGGCCGGATGCAACCGTCACCACGATCAGGCCCGTCGTGAGGAAGAGAATGAACAGGTAAGGCAAGATTGCCGAGATCAGGAAGTGACGGCGCTTGATCTGCACGCGATGGAAAAAGATGACCGACATGGCGTTTTCGAGGGCGGTGAAAGCGAGCGAACTAAAAAACAGCATACTCGCCAGCAGGAAGCCGCTGACGGTCGCACGATGATCGAGAAAGGTGCGTAAGCCGTCGAGCAGAGGGCGGGACTGCCCCGGCACGACAAATTCGAGATATGCACCCAGGACCGTCAGTATACGCTCCTCGGCAAAGACGTGCGAAAGCGCCATCAACGTGAGAATGAGGAGGGGCACGAGCGAGAGCATGGCGTAATACGCAACGGCCCCCGCGAGCAGAAGGCCCTGATTCTTTCGGAACGCGCGCAAGACGCGCAGCGCAAATGCGGGCGGGTTCGTGAGGACGGCGGCCGCGCGCCGCGTGTCCAACGGCGAGGGACGCCACCACGCGGATGGGACCTTTTCTCTCATCCGCAAATAGCGATCAATCGAGGGGACCGGCAACCAGATGGAGCATGATTTGTGTCGCCGCAGGAACGGCATGGCCGATCAGCAGCACCGCGACCGCAGCCATGCAACCCCATGCGAGATTCAAAGCATGAAACCGCAAGCGTTCGGCACGTCCCTGTCGCATCAGCGGCGCTCCGGCGTTTTCGTGGGCCGCGCCTCGCGCAAGGTCATGATGTAGGACACGACGTTGCGGCGGTCGTCCTCGGATATAATCAGGTTCGGCATGTTGCGATGGGGCGAAGATAAGAAGGCATTGATTCCCATGGCGGTCGTCGTCTTCGCGTTGGCCACATGATAGAAATCCGGTGCGCCAAGGACCGAAAGCAGCGGATTACGGCGGTTGGCGATGTCGTGACAATCGCTGCAGGACTGCAATGCATAGACGCGCCCCGCGGCAACATCACCCGGCGGAAGATCGGACTCGGCGAAAGACGGCGCGGCCCACATCGCGCACACCAGCCCCAAAGCCGGCCCCAAAGCCGGCGATGCAAGAATGATTTTATTTCGGCGCTTCATTCGCGGCGGCCGGCTTCAGGCTTAGGATATACGCGACCAACGCTTCGGTCTCGCGCTGCGTGATGAAGACGGTATCCATGGCCCCGTGCGGAAAGCGGATATAGCGGCGGAGCGCCTCCGGCGTCATCTTGGGGTCTTGCGCAATCAGTGCAAACGCGGGCGGCGAGCCGTCGCCGAGTTCCCGGTTCGGGACCGTCTTACCGGTCACCTCGTGGCAGCGTGAGCAAACCATGTCCGCTGTCGGATTTCCAGAAGCGGACTTAGCGGATTTCGCGAACGACGGGTCACTCACGAGCACCGCGAACATCGCCAGCAGCGCGCTCCTTAAAATCAGAGATCGTTGTTTCATGGTCGGCTCCTAAATATGATCTTTCGCCGGGGTCGTCTTGGTTTCAACATCGGCGATGACGCCCGAATACGGCTCGAACCAGAACATATGATCGCGCACGTCCTTGACGCCCGCGATGTTCTCCGCGGCCACACGCAGGGCCGCGCGCTGCTGCTCGCTCGTTACGAACCCCCAAAGATCGACGACCCCGTCCTTAACCACGAAATGGAACTGGCGCGCGCCCCAAGGTTGTCCTTTGACTTCGCTTTCAAGCGACTGACGGATTGCGTCATCGCCGCTTCGCTGCGCCGCCTTTGGGGGGCTTGCCGCGAGCGCATGTAGCAGATTGGCCCGGGCGAGGATGCCGACGACCTTGCCCTCGCGAACGACAGGCAGGCGTTTGACGTGCTTGCGTTCCATAAGCTCTACGGCTTCGTCCAGCGGCATGTCTTCGGTGGCCACCGCGACGTTACGTGTCATCACATCGGACACCGTTCGCGCGTGACTGTGCACATATTCGCCGGCCAACGTTCCTTGACTGAGAATAAACTCCAGCCAGTGGGGCCGGCGGCGCTCGGTGCCGGTTTCGGTTCGCCTCAGGAAGTCGCCCTCGGTGACGATCCCGGCCAGGACACGCGAGGCCGTAATGACGGGAAGACCGCTCACACGTTCCTTCAGCATGAGCTTGGCGGCGTCGGACACCGTCGTGTCCGGCGTTACCGAGATGACCTCTTGGGTCATGACGTCCGCGACTTTCATACAGGCGTCTCCTCGACGGTCATGTACAACGTCACCTTAAATTGTACCCCTTCCCGAGCGTTGATTTCGATCAACATTCGTTGTTGACCGAAATCAACGGAAGTGCTTTGGCGGACACCTAGCTTCTCGCGAAAGGCGCAGCGAAGCGCCCACAACCGTCGAAAAGGTGGCGTTCATGGCGCGATTTCTCAGTTTTGTCAGCGCCTTGAGCAGAGTGACCCGAGGACTCGCCGTGGGCTTGGCTCTGCTCATGTCCCTTATGCCCCGCGCCTCATATGCCGCGCCGGACGCGGCGCCGCCGTCCCCCACGATTTGGAGCGCGATCGCCGCGGCGGGCGGGGCTGAACTTGAGCGCGAGGAACTGCGCGCCATTTACCGTGCCGTGGACGGAAGCGTGCAGTGGACTTCCCCCGCGCGCCGCGCGGAACTTATGAAGATTCTGGTCGGCCTCGAAGCGGACGGGATCGACGTGAAGGGGCTCGGAGCCCTTCCGGGGAATGGCGCCCCCTCACCGCTGGAAGACGACGTCGCGGCCACCCGCGCCGTCTTGCGGGCCGCGCATGTAATGGCGGGGAGCACGCAGGGCGCAGACATCATTCCCGGATGGCACATCGCCCCGCCGGCGGCCGACGTCGTACCCGCCCTCGTCGAGTCCGCGCGCGGCGGGAAATGGGAGGCCGCGATCGCAAGATTTAGGCCCACGACGCCGGCGTATCTCCACCTCCGTACGGCGCATCTCCACTACAGGCGTCTCGCTCTGGAGCCGTGGCGGGCGGTTGCGCTTGACGGCCCGCGAATCGTGGAGCGTGACGATCCGCGCATGATCGAGATAATCGAGCACCTCATTCTTCTCGGAGATCTCGAAAAGGAATATGGGGGCGCAGACGCCCTCGACGCCGCGGTCATGCGGTTTCAGAAGCGCCACGGACTGGAAGAGGATGGACGTATCGGGCCGGCGACCCTTGCCGAGCTCAATGTATCGCCGGCGTCGCGCGCACGGCAGATTGCCGCCAACCTCGCCTATTGGCGCCTGCTCCCGCGCTCATGGCCGCAACGCTATGTCGCGGTAAACGCGGCCGCGGCCGAACTCGAATTGTTGCAGGACGGGCAGAGCCAATTGTCGAGCCGCGTTATCGTCGGCGATGTCCGCCATCCGACGCCGGTCATGTCGGCTTCCATCACAGCCGTGACTTTCAATCCTCCGTGGAACGTTCCGATTTCCATTGCGACAAGGGAAATCCTTCCGCGATTGAAGCGTGACCCAGGTTACCTCGAACGGAGCAATATCGAGATTGTCGGACGCACCCAAGATCCGCATGGCCACGAGGTCGACTGGCAGCAATACGCGCGCGGGCATTTTCCATTTCAGTTGCGCCAAGTTCCGGGACCGGGCAATTCGCTCGGTCTCGTCAAATTCGAGATGGCCAATCAGTTCGACGTCTATCTCCACGACACGCCGAACCGGTCTCTCTTTGATAAAAACGCACGCGCGCTCAGTCATGGCTGCGTGCGTGTGCAATGCGCGCAGGAGCTGGCGGACCGTCTGCTGGACGATCCTTCGGTCTGGCTTACAAGCGATGCTTCGGCAGCCTTGCGGGGCGGCCGCACACTGAGCGTACGGCTAAAACAACCGCTTCCCGTGTATCTGCTGTATTTCACGGCGTTCACTGATCCGGATGGCACAACCCATTTCCGTCCCGATGTGTACGGCCGGGACGCCGCGCTTGCGGCCGGCCGTTGAAATGCCGGCTGTCTCGCCGCACGCGAGACAGACCTTTTAAAGCGCGCTCTCCGGTGGAGGCAGGTCCGGCGCACGCGGCCCTTTGGCGCGGGCGGCGACAATTTCGCCGAGGGTCAGCATGAGTGAGATGATCAGCGGGCCGACCACGAACCCTACCGCTCCGAACACGATCAGTCCGCCAACGGCCGCCACAAATGCGATGGCGCTATGGAGTTTCATGCGATTGCCGATAAGGAAGGGATAGATCACGAAGTCGGCGGCGGACAAGGCGATGAAGGCCGCCGTCATGACGCTCGCTTCAATCCAATTCCCGCCGAGCACAAGCCACGCCGCGGCGGGCATCCAGATCATGCCGATGCCCAGAACCGGCAAAATCGCAAAGACGGCCATAACCGTCCCCCACAGCGCGGGCGCGGGCAACCCGACAGCGGCGAAAATGGCGCCGCCGAGGATTCCGAGACATATGCCGGTGATAAGCATGCCGTACACGGTCGCGTGCACCGTATCGACGGCACTTCTAAATACGGCGGAGGTCTCGGCTTCCGTGAAGGGCAAAAACGAGCGCAATGCGCCGATGGCGGCCGATTTGTCGCGAAGAAAGTAGAACAAAAGATATAGGGTCAGGAGGCCGCCCGCGATCTGAATCAACGAGCCCCGCAACATCGCGCCACTCACATTCGTGAGCCAGGCGGCCGCTTCAGCGGCCAGGCCGGCGGCGTTGAGTCGATCGAATACCGCGCGAAAGAGGGGCGCGATCGTCGGATGGCCGGCAAGCATCTGATCGACGATGCCACGTTCGAAGGCGGCGCGCACCAGAACGGCCCCGCTCGCCGCCTCCCGGACAATCTGCGCAATGATCAGAAGCAGCACGGAAAGCGTGATGCCGCAGATCACGAGAACCGAAGCGAGGGCGGCAAACGTGGGATTGCCGATCCGGCGCCCTACTCGCTCATGAAACGGGGAAAACAGGACCGCAAGGATAAACGCTGCCGCGATCGGTGTGAAAAACGGCAGCGCGATGCGCGCACAGAGGTAGACGCCGGTCAACGCCAGCGATGCCAACACGATGGTCCGCAATCCCCGCGACATGGCGGGATATCCCATAGGCATAAGCCACCGGGAAGGTTCCGGTATTGATGACTCGGGAGTATCGTCCATGATCCGCTGGTTCCGTGGGTGGCGGCGGCGGTGAATTGATCGGTATCAACGTGAGGCCTTGCGCGCGATTATAGGCAGCTAAAAAAGGCCCGCAAAGCGGGCAAAGCGGGAACGTCTATGCCTCTGCATTTCAAGGGATTGACGACAGCCGAGGCCGCCGCGCGTTTGCGGGCTGAAGGGCCTAACACGTTGCCGCGCGGCGGCCGCCGCAGATGGTGGCATATCCTCGCCGAGGTTTTGCGCGAACCTATGTTTGCCCTGCTGATGGCGGGCGGTGCGATCTATTTCGCCCTCGGCAGTTCACAGGAAGCCTTCATCCTGCTGCTGTTTGCAACCATGTCCGTGTCCATCGCGGTCATTCAGGACTGGAGGTCGGAACGCGTCCTGGAAGCCTTGCGGACATTGGCCAGTCCGCGGGCGCTGGTGATCCGTGACGGTGAACACCGCCGCATCCCGGGGGCGGACGTCGTCCGCGGCGATATTCTTATTGTGGGTGAAGGTGACCGCGTTGCCGCGGATGCGCTGGTGCGTGCGACGGCGGACCTGCGCGTCGACGAGTCGGCGCTGACCGGAGAATCCGTTCCTGTCAGCAAGCGGCCGACGGACGCCGCGCCGGGGACCGCCGGGCAACCCGGCGGCGACGGAGCGCCGGATATTTTCGCCGGCACGCTGGTTGTCGGCGGAAGCGCCGTTGCCGAGGTTACCGCCACCGGCCCGCGCAGCCAAATCGGGGCGATCGGCCTTTCGCTTGACTCCATCCAGATCGAGCGGCCGCGTCTTGAGCGGGAGATGCGCCGTCTCGTGCGCGTATGGGCGGGGCTCGGCGCCATTGCCGGCGTCGGCGCCGTCGCACTTTACGTCGCCACCCGCGGCGGGTGGCTCGACGGCCTTCTCGCCGGCATTGCCCTCGGAATGACGATGCTCCCCGAGGAATTTCCCCACATTTTATCGGTCTTCATGGTGATGGGAGCGTGGCGGATTTCGCGGGCGCGTGTTCTGACGCGGCGCGCCTCCGCAATTGAATATCTGGGCGC
Source organism: Rhodospirillaceae bacterium (assembly GCA_020852595.1). Lineage (GTDB taxonomy): Bacteria > Pseudomonadota > Alphaproteobacteria > Rhodospirillales > Rhodospirillaceae > SHVO01. The sequence continues at coordinate 19,452 of JADZAK010000082.1, read as the reverse complement.
CGCTTCGGTGCTCTGTACCGATAAAACGGGCACGCTCACACGCAATCAGATGCAGGTTGCCGCGCTCGCGGCGCAGGGCGCCGTGTTCAAGCTGGAAGCCGGGAAGCCGGAGGGGCTCTTCGCGCAGGTTATTTCGCTCGGCGCACTCGCATGCCCTCACGCCACCATCGACCCGATGGAGCGCGCCATCCTCGCGGCCGCGGCCCCGTTTCCCACAGCCGCCGGCACGCTGATCAGGACGTACGGCCTGTCTCCAAATCTTATGGCCATGACCCAGGTTTGGCGCGGCGAGAATGGCGCGTGCACAGTCGCGACAAAGGGAGCCGTCGAAGCGGTGGCGCTTTTATGCCGTCTCGATGCCGCGGCGGCCGAAATGGCCGGCGCGCAGGCGAAACAGATGGCCGATCAGGGCATGCGCGTGCTCGGCGTCGCGCACGCGAACCTTGCGGCGAATATGGATCTGCCGGAGAACCCGCAAGACCTCCATTTGCAATTTTCCGGCCTGATCGGCCTCACGGACCCTCTCCGGGACGAAGTTCCCGCGGCCATCGCCGAATGCAGGAGCGCGGGAATTCGCGTCGTGATGATCACCGGCGATTACCCCGCCACGGCGGCCGCCATCGCGCGCCAGGCCGGACTGACGGTCGACAGCATCCTCTCCGGCGCGGATGTGGAAGGCATGTCCGATGAGGCGCTGCGTGAAGCATTGTCTCGCACGAATGTTTGCGCACGCATCACGCCGCTTCTGAAACTTAGAATCGTCAACGCTCTCAAAGCAAACGGCGCGGTCGTCGCGATGACGGGAGACGGTGTCAATGACGCCCCCTCGCTGAAAGCCGCCGATATCGGCATCGCGATGGGGGGGCGCGGAACCGACGTTGCGCGGGAAGCGGCGTCCATCGTTTTATTGGACGACGATTTCACGTCGATCGTGAGAACCGTTCGGCTGGGACGGCGAATCTATGACAATTTGCGCAAGGCGATCAGCTTTGTGATTGCCGCTCACGTCTTGATCGCGGGCCTGGCGCTCGTTCCCCTGGCGGCGGGACTTCCTCTCCTTCTTTTTCCGGTTCACATCGCGTTTTTGGAAATGATCATCGACCCTGTGTGCTCCCTCGTCTTCGAGGCGGAACAGGAGGAAAGCGACGTCATGCGCCGGCGGCCTCGGCCCCTCAATCAGCCGCTCTTCACAACCGGGATGCTGATGTGGGCCGTGCTGCAGGGCGCCGTTGCCCTCGGACTCGTGATCACGGTGTACTTGACCGCGCTTAGGACGGGCGCCGACGAATCTACGGCCCGCGCCCTGACATTTGTGACGCTTGTCGCGGCGAACGTGGGACTCACGCTCATCAATCGTTCGTTTCATAGACGGTCCGTGTTTGCGTTGCTCATACGCGATAACCCGGTGCTATGGATCGTTTTCGGAGCCGTGGCTGCAACGCTGACGGCAATTTTGGCCTGGGCACCGTTGCGTGGACTCTTTCGCTTTGGATCTTTGGGAATGGACGACCTGTTGCTCGCGGTCGGAACCGGCATTGCCGTCCTTGTGACATTGAACATCGCAAAGCTATGGGCGCCGCTTGCGCGGAATGTGGCGCGCTAGTGCGTTGCGGCAAGTTCGCGTGCGACGCGCACCGTGTTGTACCCGTCACTCGTGATCGCCATGCCAAGACTCTTGGCGAGGTTCAACATACGTGCGTTGTCGCTGAGAACCGTACCCCATAACAGCCGAAGGCCGCGCGCCACGGCGATGTCGGCAAGATAATTCATCAGCGCGTATCCAAGTCCCTGGCCGTGCAGATCCGAACGGACGGCGATGGCGAATTCGGCCTCGACATTGTCGGGGTCGGCGTGGAATTGAACCACCGCCAGGACATCACTCCCGTCTTCCTTGGCCGTGGCCATAAGGGCAATTTCCCGATCGTAATCGAGCTGACAAAGGCGCGCCGCGATTTGATCGTCGGCAGGCCCCACCCCGGCGAAGAAGCGAAAGCGCGCATCCGCGGGCGAGAACCGGCGCATAAATTTTTCGATCAAGGGCGTGTCCTGGGGCTCGAGCGGGCGAACATGAAAGGCCGGCCCGTTGCGGCGCCGGAGAGCCCGTTCCAAGTGCCGCGGATAGGGTGAAATAATCAACCTGCTATCGCGACACGCGGGATTGATCCTTATTCGCGCATCCACGGCGATGAGTCCGGTCTCGTCAGCCAGCAGCGGATTGATATCGATCTCGACGATCTGCGGGTGATCGGCGACGAGTTGTGAGAGCCCCACCAGCGCCCGCGCGAGCGCGGTTATGTCGGCGGGCGGGCGATTGCGGTAGCCGGCAAGCAAGCGTCCGACCCGCGTATTCGAGATCATGGCCGTCGCGAGTTCGAGATTGAGCGGGGGCAAACCGAAGGCCTTGTCGTCGATGACCTCGATGCCCGTTCCGCCGTGGCCAAAGGCCAGCACCGGGCCAAAGGTCGCGTCGGACGTCATCCCGATGAACAGTTCGTGCGCCTCCGGACGCTTCACCATTTCTTCGACTAAATCGCCCTCCAGGCGCGCGTACGGCGCCTTGCGCCTGACGTTCTCAATCAATTGATCCGCCTCGATCTCGGCGAGCGCGGGATCCACATCGAGAACAACGCCGTTCACGTCGCTCTTGTGGACGATATCGGGGGAATTAATCTTGAGCGCAACGCGGCATCCCCAGTTGCGCGCGATCGTCTTCGCATCGGCTGCGTTCGGGGCAACCGCCGTGCGATTTGTCCGTATGCCATAGACGGTAAGGAGGCGCTTTACAGTCCCCGTCGGCAACCATCGCTCTTCCCCGGTTTGGCTGATGATGTTCCGTGCTTCCTGAATGGCCCATGCTTTCACGGCATCGACGGCGGGTGGTGCCTCGAGAAGGACGTTTTGAAGTTCTCGGTAACGCACGAGCTGCATAAATCCGTTCACCGCTTCGCGCGGCGTCGCGAAGGAGGGTATTCCAGCTTGCACGAGCGCGGTGCGCGCTTCCCTGACGCTGGCCTCTCCGGTGAAGGCCGCCAGCAAGGGTTTGGCCGGCGCGCGCTTTACACCTTCTACAATGACCTTTGCCACGTCGCGAGGATCCGCCGTCGATGTGGGGCAATGCAGGACCAGGACAGCGTCGTTCTCCGGGTCGTGCAGGACGGCGTCGATCACCTTCGCATATCTTGCCTCGGTCGCGTCGCCGATAATGTCGATGGGATTGCCATGGCTCCATGTCGCCGGGAGGATATTGTTAAGACGAACGTGCGCCTCCGGCGAAAGAGCGGCCAGCCGGCCGCGTTCGGACAGCAGCCGATCCGCGGCGAGGACCCCTAGCCCGCCGCCATTGGTTACGATCGCAAGGCGGCCGCCCGCGATCGGCGGCGCCGCGGCCAGCAGCTCTGTGGCCACGAAGAGATCGTCTAAATCGTCGACACGGAGTATTCCCGCGCGAGCGAAGACAGCGTCATATACGCCGTCGGCGCCGGCAAGCGCGCCGGTGTGAGATGTCGCAACTTTGGCGCTTTCGGCACGGCGTCCGCCTTTGACGACAAGAACCGGTTTGAGCCGGGCGGTTCGTCGCGCGGCCGACATGAATTTACGAGGGTTGGTGACCCCCTCGATATACAGAAGGATGGCCCGTGTTCTCTCATCGCCGCTGAGGTAATCAAGCATGCCGCCGAAATCTATGTCGGCCATGTCGCCCAACGTCACGACGTGTGAAAAACCGATGTCCCGCGGTTGAGCCCAGTCAAGCAACGCCGACGCGATCGCACCCGATTGGGCGACAAGCGCAAGATGCCCCGGACGAGCCCGTGTGCGTGCAAAGCTGGCGTCGAGCCCGATAGAAGGCACCATCGCTCCCAGACAGTTTGGTCCGAGAATACGAAAGAGGTGTGGGCGTGCGGCCGCCAGGATTTCGGTCCGCCGCCGCCGCCCTTCTTCCTGATCCCCTTCGCCAAACCCGGCGGAGAGAACAATGCCGGCCTTGCATCCCAGCGCTCCAAGCTCCGCGATGATGGGTGCGACAGTCTCGGGTGGCGTGACGATGACCGCGAGGTCGGGGACTTCGGGTAAGCCTTTAAGGGACGTTTCCAACTTGCAGCCGTCGATCTCGCCGCCCTTGGGATTTACGCCATGAACCGAGCCGGTAAATCCCGCGGCGCGAAGCCCCTTGAAAACGATGGTCCCGATCTTGGCGGGGCGGGGACTTGCACCGACGACGACGATCGATTTCGGCCTAAAAAGCCGGTCGAGGTTGCGTATTGTCATGCCGCGAATGCCGCTCCCTCGGCGAGGATAACTCAAATAGCCGGGCTATTGGCGGCGTTGTAGATCTCCGGCGAAGTTACGGCAATTCAGCAGCGAGGTGCCGCTCGAGGTCCGGCATCGCGAGGTGGGTCCAATCGCCGTTGATCTCTTTCTTGATCCGCTTTTGAACGTTTTGCGCCACGACTTTGCGGAAATGGGCAAGAGCCTTGGGCGGCAGCACAACGATGACCTCATCGTACTCACCGTCATGGGCGGCCGCGTCGAGGGCTTGCGCAATGTGCTCGACGAACACGTCCTCATGCCGTTGATGGTCGCCATGACCGCCCCCCACATGCGTCGTGTGAAGGCTTTGCGGTTTATGTTCGGCGCCCTGCGTGGTCTTGCGGGAGGCTTTGAGAGCGCTGGCGGGAACCCTGGTGAGCCGGAGCGGGATCGCATGTATGGCGTAGAATTGCGCGTTGGCGCCATCGCCGACGGCGAGCCAGGTCGTCTTGGTCGAGATGGACATCGGGACTCCCTTTCTTCGCGGTGACTCTAGCACGCTAGGGACAAGCCGAGCGCCTATCGTTGATCGCAATCAAGGACGTATGAAGGCAAGGGCGGGCGCGCCGCCCCCGGGTTGACAAGAATCAAGGATGCCGCGTCCGCGGGGTTTAAGATCGATTCGTTCGTCCCGTCCTGCGCGGTCTTTGCCCCACTTCCCCCCTCCAAGTGGCCCCCAAGACCACGTTGCGGGGCGAACATTTTTCCGCGGTACGTTTCGCGCGAGCGGGCATCCCTAACGGGCAGCCCGAAGGACGTCGCGAACACCGGCCAGGATCTTTTGCCGCTGCTTCTCGCCTTTGGCCTCATCGAGAGAGCGGCGCAACGTCAAGATCGTATCGGCGTAAAGGTTGTGCCAATCGGCATTGGCGTTCGCCGCCACGTCAACCCGCGCCCGGATCCGTTCGGTTTTCGCACCCTTCGTCGTAAACCGAACCGTTTCGCCCATTTCGGGGATATGAATAGTTTCGCGCGAGACGCCCGATGTCGCCAACACATCCGCCAGCGTAGCGCGCGCGTCCTCCTCGCCATGGACCAGAAACAGGCCCTGACGCACGGGCATGCGTTCTCGCACCCACTGCATGAGCCCTTCCTGATCGGCGTGACCGGAATATTCGTCAAGGCGGCTGATGTGCGCCTTTACCGCGACCTCATCACCTTGGATCCGCACCATCGGGACGTTCTGAGACAACAAACGGCCCAACGTGCCGGGCGCCTGGTACCCGACCAGGAGCACCGTCGTGGCTGCGTCGCTCAGGTGGTTTTTGAGATGATGGCGAATTCTACCCGCGTCGCACATGCCGCTTCCGGCAATGATGATAGCGCCCCCACGCAAACGGCCGAGTTTGCGGCTTGCCTCCGCCTCCTCGATAAAACGCAAATTCGCGCGGTCGAACGGCGCGGCGTCGGCCACTTTTTTATTCATGCGCAGATACTTCGCGAACACCCGGGGTGCCTTGGTGGCCAGAGGAGAGTCCACGAATACCGGTACGGTCGGCAATTGGCCGGAATCAAAGAGGTGATCGAGATCAAAGAGAAGCTGCTGCGTCCGCTCCACGGCAAAAGCCGGAATGAGGATGATCCCGCCGCGATTCAATCCATCCTTGATCTCCTTACGTAGGATCGCGCAGCGGCGGGCCATGTTGGGCCGCCCTCTCCGGCGATCCCCGTACGTCGATTCCATGATCAGGTAGTCGGTCCCCTCCGGCGCGCGCGGCGGGCTTTGCAGCATATTGTCGCCGGTTCCGATATCTCCCGAAAAGACAATCTGCATGGGCCGGTTCTTGTCGAACTTCGGATCCGAGATCGCGAGTTCCACCGAGGCCGCGCCCAAGATATGTCCCGCATCCCAAAACCGGGCACGAATATCCGCCGTCACGTCAAACCACTTATCCAGCGGTCGTGACGTCACATGCTTCGCGCACCGCTCCCCGTCTTCCCGGGTATAGATGGGATCGACCTCACGGCGTCCGCGCTGGCGGTTGCGGCGGTTCAAGCGAAGCACCTCGGTTTCCTGTACATAGCCGGAGTCCGGTAGGACGTAGGCGAGCAGGTCTGCGGTCGGCTTCGTCGCGACAATCGGCGCCTTATACCCCGCGTTCATGAGCTTCGGCATAAGCCCACAATGATCGATGTGCGCGTGCGTAAGGATCAGCGCGTTAATTGATTGCGGTGAAAAGGGAAATGATCCGTAATTCAGTTCCTTAATCGTCTTCGTGCCCTGAAACATGCCGCAGTCGATCAAGATCGCCGACTTATCGGTGCGCACTTCGAAACACGATCCTGTCACGATGCCGCAGGCGCCATGAAACGTAACTTTAACCGTCATTATGAACCCCTAAACCCGCACATATCAGATCCGCGACCGCGACGCAGTTCGTCGCGTGCGGAACGGTCGTGAGAGACCTGATCTTCGAAACGCCGGCCTTCGACATGAGGTCGGCCGCTCTCTCATCGAACAACGCGTGCACCGCATAAACCGTGATCTCCCCCGCGCCGGCTCTCTTGAGGGCTTTCGCCAACGTCGCGATTGTGCCGCCCGAACTGACGATATCATCGACAATTGTTATTGGGTGATTTTCGATGCTGAGGTCCTGCGGCAGTTCAATCGCAACGTCGGTATCGCCGCGTCTGACCTTGCGGGCCAAAAACCAGCTTGTTCCCAGGATATCGACCACGTCACGAACAAGAGCCTCGGATTCCTCGTCAGGCCCCACGACAACGCTGCGCGGATCGCAAGTGCTCTGCATGTGCGCCCCGATCGTGCGTCCGGCTCCCAAATCGAATGCGGGCTTCCCCTTAAAAACCGCCGAGAGCGACTTGGTCCGATGAAGGTGCGGCTGGATCGTGACGAGGCCGTCGAACTTGTCGGCCAACAAGCCGCCGATCGTCATCTGGCTGACGGCCTGCCCGGGCTTGAACGCTCTGTCCTGGCGCATATAAGGCAAATAGGGCGCGACAAGGACGAGCTTTTGCACTCCAAGGGCCCGCAACGCGTCGGCGGCAAGCATGAGTTCGACAAGTTTTGCGTTTGGTTCGTGGAGAGAGCGGTATATGGCGACGACGCGTCCCGCCAACGGCTCTGCCGGCGTAACTGTAACCAAGGTTTCTGCGTCCGGAAAACGATGGACATCGCATGTGCCGATGACCGCACGGCATTTCTGCGCGAACGCGGCGGCTTCGCTTCCGCCGTCCGAAAACGTGTAGACTGCGTCGGGAATCCACCGGTCTGCGGTATTAGCGGATTTCGTACCCCGGTGCGTCATGCGCCATCTCCGTTGCAAACATAAAGTCGGTATCCACCGCCGCGTGAATTCGGTAGAGCGGCTCACCCGCCTTAACGCTGTCGCCCACCTTTTTAAGGAGATCGATACCGGCGCCTTTCGAAACCGGCGCGCCCGCAAGGCGCGCGATGCGTCCGATGCGCTCGCAATCGATCGCTCTTATTATTCCCCCGGCGACCGCGCAAATTTCCTTGTGGTGACTGCCAAGCGGCGTCGGGCACGGTGACGGCCCTTGAGCGTGCATGATGTTCAGCATGGCCTTGAGCGCATCGCCGTTTTCCAGCGTCTTGCGGGCCAAAGGCAGGCCGTCGCCGCCTTTGAGCGCGGGGTCGAATTCGAGGATCGCGCCGGCCAATTGCAACGCGCGCTCGCGCAAATCCCTGGGCGCGGCCGGATCGTTCCTGAGAATGGCCATGACGTCACGCGCTTCCAGAACAGGGCCGATCCCGCTTCCGATGGGCTGCGTGCCGTCGGTCATCATCACGTCGACATCGATCCCCATCGCGTGACCCACAAACTGAAAAAGCTTCCGCAACCGCGCGGCTTCGCGGGCCGACCGCACTTTTGCGGTTGGCCCTATGGGAATGTCGATCAAAAGATGGGTCGAGCCCGCCGCCGCTTTCTTGGAAAGAATCGAAGCCACCATCTGCTCCGGCGTATCGATCCCCAGCGGCCGTTCAACCGAGATCAGGACGTCGTCCGCGGGCGAGAGGTTCACATGGCCGCCCCAAACGAGACACCCCTTGTGTGCGCCCACGATGTCCTGCATTCGCGCCAAGTCGACATCGACATTGGCGAGCATCTCCATGGTGTCGGCGGTGCCGGCGGCCGAGGTAATCGCGCGCGACGATGTCTTGGGGATCGGCAGTCCGCAGGCGGCGACAATCGGGACGACGATCATGGATGTGCGGTTCCCGGGAATTCCTCCCACGCAATGTTTATCCATAACCACTTGGAAATTGCAGGGCGGCCGGTTCCAGGAAATGCGCGTCCCTGCGTTCGCCATGGCTTTGGTCAGGGCCAAGACTTCATCGCTGGTGAGGAATGCCGCGCTGGCGACCAGAAAAGCCGTGATCTCCGCCTTGGAGTATCGATGCGCGGCGATATCGCCGATGATTTCAGAAATCTCCGAGGACCGCAGCACTTCGCCGCGAATTTTTTGGCGCACAAAATCAAGGCTGTGGGGCGGGCGCGCCAGATTCATCATGACCTGGCTTCCTTCCGGCTCCTTCAGCGCATGAAAAGCATTGGACGAAAGTCCCAGGCTGAAGGGATCGAGCAGATCGCCGTTTTCAACGATATTGATGGTCGCAACGATGGTGCGGCCGGCCGGACCGCGAACTTCGATTTTATTGATGTTGGCGAATGACTCCGGTTTGTAGGCGGAGCAGGCCGAACTTAGAAACGCGACGTATTCACCATAGGTTTGCAAGCCGACCCGGCGCAGAGTCAGCGTCGGGCTGGACGGGCTGGATAGGTCTGCCGTTTGCACGTTCACGCGGGGCACCCCTTCAAGATGGCGCATTCAATCGACGGGGCCTTGGTCCCACGTTGATTCTAATCAACGGCCTGGAGCCGCGCACGCGTTATCCTTAGACTGGTTCGATCGGCGAAATGTGCTCGGCTTTTGCGTCGAACCGATCAAGGAATCTCTCATAGGTCTCATCAGGCAAAAAAATCCGAAAGCGCGCGAAACCTAGCTCACGCGCGCGGGGACGTCAGGCCGTCAGGGAGCATGGTTGACATGAGACGTCTGAACCAGTTTTTGGCGCTCACGCTGCTTATTGCGTCCTCGCCGGCCGCCAACGCCGCCCAGCTTTACGGCGATGTTGAGCGCGGCCGCGAAATCGTGGGCCGCTGGTGCGCCGGCTGCCATTCCACGGGCGGCACCCAGGACGATCGGATTCCATCATTCCCGACGCTTGCGAAGAACCTGGCTGGTAACGAACGCGCCATCCGCGCCTTCCTGATGCAGCCTCACCGGCCCATGCCCCCGCTGGAGATCAGCAACCAGCAGATTGAGGATCTCGTTGCTTACCTGCGCAGCCTGGCGACCGCGGCTGCCCCCTGAACCGGGTCCGGCGCGAGTCCGTAGAAATACGGACGGGGAACCCACAAGTATCAGGACAGACCGTATCGGCGTACCCCTCGACCATCGATTTTACCAATCAAACGGGGGCTCCCGCTATGTTACAGACCGCCATTCAGTCCCGCCACATTCAGGCGCCGCCGGCGGCTTGGTCTGCCCGTACAGCTCCCAACACGGTGAAAACCGCCCCGGCACGGTCTTTTGAGACCCAACTGACGGTTAAGGCCGGCGAAACCATTTTCCACGAGGGCGATGAAGCTCTCTACTTTTATAAGGTGCTTTCGGGCGCGGTCCGCCTGGTAAAGGCCGTCGCCGATGGACATCGCCAGATTTGCGATTTCAACCTTCCCGGCGACCTGATCGGCTTCTCGAACGCGGCGGAACACGAATTTACGGCGGAGGCCATCCAGGACTGCACCCTCATGCGGTACCGCCGCAAGGATACCAACCACCTTATCCGCAGTGACGCAGCCTTCGCATGCGAGCTTCAGGCGCTCACGGCGAAAGGACTGAGCAGCGCCTATGCGCACATGGTGCGCCTGTGCCATCGCTCCGCGCATGATCGCCTGGCATGGTTCCTGCTGGCGATGTCCGACCGCGCCGAAAACGACGATGGATGGATCGATCTGCCGATGACGCGGGTCGATATCGCCGACTATCTCGGCCTCGCGCACGAGACGGTGAGCCGTGCATTCACGCAACTGAAGAAGTCGAGCGCTATCGTCGAGCCGACGCTGAACCGCATCAAGATCGATCGCGTGGCGCTCGAAGATAAACTCGACGCGGCCTAAGGATGCAAAATCACAGTCATTCGCGACCACTCGCTCATGCCGGAATTAACACAGTGAAGCGCTCTTATGAGCCCGGAATGAAAATCTCCTACGATCCGTCGTCCAAGCGGGTTGTCGTTGCCTTTCGGGGACGGATCACGGTGCTTCCAGATACCTTTGACAGCGAGGCGCTAGGTACCGAAGCGGGAGAGTTTCATTGTCGCAGCCACGGCTGGAGCCCGGCGGATCACACAGGCAAGATATCCCTAAGAACCCTGTTCTGAGCTGCGCGTAGCCAACCGCTTTTGGGAAGGACACGACAATGTCGATCAAGCACATTTTGCTCCCGCTCACGGGAGAGTCGAAAAGCGCGGACGCCGCGGTCTGCGGCTTGACGCTTGCCAAGACCCTGGGCGCGCACATCACCGCCGGTTACGAGGATGACTTGGGGCCCATGTATGCCGCCCCGGATTACATGGGCACGGCGGCGGCCTACGGCATGTTCTATGAGCAGATGCAGCAGCTTCGTCAGGATCGGCAGAAACTCGCGCGCGCCCAGTTTGACCGCGCGGTGCTCGCGACCCGCCTGCCCATCGTCAGCGATCCTGTTTGCAAACAAGGCTCGACGATGTGGCTCGACGATGAAGCCGGGAATTTCGCCCCCATAGCATCGCACGGAGCCCTCACGGACCTGGTTATTCTGGAATCACCTGGCAGCCGGCGTAGCCCACCCGCCTGGAATGTCGTTGAGGAGGCTTTGTTTGGCGCGCGCCGGCCGACGCTGATCGTCCCGCCGGGGACGACGACGATCGATCTTTCACACGCCCTCATTGCGTGGAACGGAAGTTCGGAAGCGGCCAATGCGGTCGAGCGCGCGCTCGACCTGTTGCCGCCGGGCGCAAAGATCACGGTGCTTCAGATCGGAGAACTCAAGCCCGGCCGAATGTCATCGGAAAAGTTGGTGGACTACCTCGGATGGCACTGTTTTGAAGCGGACATGATCGAGGTCGAGGACCGCAAGAATCAGACCGCCCAGATCATAATCGACGAAGCGCGCCGGATTCGCGCCGGATTCGTGGTCATGGGCGCCTATACACATAGCCGCACCCGCGAGTTTTTGCTCGGCGGCGTGACCGATCATATGCTGCGCGAGGCGGCGTTACCGGTATTGATGGCGCACTAGGGGAGACAACTCCATGTCCTTGAAGGTCATTACTTTAGAATTAGCCCGCAACCCCGGCGCACCGCACGGCGATGCCGATCATGGCTATATTTTTCGCGCGCCGCTCGATGCGCGCGGCAACTTCGACCGATTCCAATGGGCCGCGGTCAAGCAACTCTGCACGGTCCGCCGCATCGAAAAAGGCCGGGAAGTTGAAAGCGGCGTGCTCGTGCTGAACCGTCACGGCCAATGGGTATTTTCCTACGCCGTGGGCGACGAGGACGATGAGACTCTTTTTCGCCTTGCCAAGCATCGCTTCCAACCCGGCGATTATGTGGCGATCACCGAACACGACGGCGTAGAACGGACATTCCGCGTTCGTTCCGTCGCAGACTGGCACGCGGATCCATCGGCTGTCGCCGCCGCTTCTTGATCGGCCGGACGGGACGGACGGACGCCGGCATTGACGGCAATCAACGTCGCCGCGCGACGATGACTTCTAGAGTTCCTGGGTGGAAAGCGTCTCAGGAGATTAAGATGTCTAGCGGCGAAATGGCTTATTTCGGTCTTGTGTTGTTCGTGTTTGTCAGCTTCATGGCCGGTCTTGGCTTTATTTCGATTTGGAGCCGGCGCCGGTAGGCCTTCCCGAAGCTGGAATTATTCGTCGCCCGCGACGCAAGCGCGGCGAAGAATGAAACCAGGTGATGGGCCGGCGCGGTATTGGCCGCGCCCACGCCCCCTCCCTCATATGCATATGGCGTTGTCGTCAGGATCCCGAGCCCCCCGGGGGCCTCTGTTGACAATTTAGAGCGCCTGCAATTTGCTACTCCCCGCATGGCCGGCCGCCATTATAATGCCGGCGGATGTGCGCAGAAATGACGGGGCCGGCGGTGGAACGACCGCCGGGGGTATTGATATGTGCGCCGGCGGCCGCCGCGGGCGGGGGACCGACAAATGATCTGCTTTCACAGGTCGACCAGGCCAGGTGGCGGCACTTGGCATGGGACGCGCCATGAGTGACGGCGGCCCACGCACCGGACAGAACAGCGCCGAGGCGCTGCTGGAGGCCAACGAGCTATTACGGGCAATCGTCGACAGTTCGCCCAGCGCCATCATCGGCCTGGACACGAATCGTCGCGTGACGACCTGGAACAACGCCGCGACACGCCTTTACGGATATGAGCCCGCGGAAGTCACGGGAATGGCCTTTCCGGACGCCCCCCAGGATATGGCTGTTTTCACAGCGCTGTTCGACCAAGTCCTCAACGGCCGCATCATTCGCGACATACAAATCGAACGCATCCGCAAAGACGGCACCAAGGCGAGAATTCGCTACTCGGCGGCGCCGCTGCACGATTCCAAAGGCACGGTATGCGGCGTCATCACCCTGACGGAGGACATCGGCCAGCAACTGGACACCCTCGATGTCCTCAAGCAGCAAGAAACACGACTGAGAACGGTGCTCGAGACGGTCTCCGACGCCATCATCGTGATCGACCAGCGCGGCCGGATTCAATCTTTCAGTTCGGCGGCCGAACGGCAGTTTAGTTATTCCGCGGAAGAGGTCATTGGAAAGAACGTAAGCATCCTTATGCCCTCGCCATACCGGGAAGAGCATGACTATTACATCGACCGATATCAAAAAACGCACGAGAAGCGGATTATCGGCATAGGCCGGGAGGTTGTCGGTCAGCGTAAGGACGGTTCGATTTTTCCGATGTACCTTTCGGTCGGCGAAGGCAAGCTGGGCGGGGAAAGTATTTACGTCGGGATCATCCACGACATTACGGCCCAGCAGACGACCGAACGTCAATTGCGCGAAATGCAAGATGAACTCCTCCAGGTGTCGCGGATGAGCGGTATGGGCCAGATGGCCTCGTCACTTGCACACGAGCTCAATCAGCCTTTGACCGGCGCGAGCACGCTCTTGCAGGCCGCGCGGCGCATGCTCGAAGTCGGCGACCCCGCGGCGATCGGCCGTGCGCGCGAGGCGGTCGAGAAAGCCGCCCAGCAGCTTCTGCGGGCCGGCGAGATCATTCGCCGGCTCAGGGAATTCGCCTCTCGCGGCGATACTGAAAAAGTTGAAGTGCCCGTCGACACGATGATCAATGAGGCCATCGCGCTCGCGCGCATCAGCAACAAATTCGGCAGCACCAAGGTCGAGGTCAATCTTGCGGATACCCCGGCCGTTTTGGCCGACAAGGTCCAGGTCCAGCAGGTGATCCTGAACCTCTTGCGCAACGGTCTGGAGGCGATGGATGGCGTGGCCAAACCGATTCTCACAGTCTCTACGCGCCTGGTAAACGATATGGTCGAGGTCTCCATTTCGGACGTGGGTCCGGGGATTTCACCCGAGGTCAAAGAGAGGCTTTTTCAGCCTTTCGTAACGACGAAGCAGCACGGGATGGGCGTCGGCCTCGCGATTTGCCGCACGATCATCGAGGCCCACGGCGGACGGCTTGTCGCTGACGACAATCCGGCAGGAGGAACGATTTTCCGCTTTACCCTGGCACGCGCATTTGACGAGGCCGACGATGGCAACAAATGATCCGATTGTAGTTCACCTGATTGACGACGACGACGGCGTTCGCGAAGGGCTCACCATTCTCCTCGCGGAGGCCGGCTTCATGGTACGTGCGCATAGGTCCGGCACGGAATTCCTCGATGCCCTGCCCTCGGCCACGTCCGGCGTGATCATCAGCGACATTCGTATGCCGGGGCTCGACGGCCTGGAATTGCAACAGCGCTTGAAAGCGGTGAACCACACGCTGCCGATCATTTTCATCACGGGTCACGGCGACATTCAGATGGCCGTTCAAGCCATCAAAGAGGGCGCCTCGGATTTCATCGAGAAGCCGTTTGACGACCAGGTCCTGATCGATGCGGTCCATACGGCGGTCAGGCGTCACGTTCCGACGCCGGCAATGAAAGTCAGCGGCGAGATCGTCGAACGGATGGAATCGCTGACGCCGCGCGAGAAGGAAGTTCTCGAATGCCTTGTTATCGGAAAGCTCAATAAAATCACCGCGCACGAGTTGGGCATGAGCATCCGGACGGTGGAAACCCATCGCGCGCGAATTATGCAGAAGATGCAGGCGCGAAGCCTGTCGGAACTCGTGCGGATGGTAATGAGCCTGCAGGGATCTTAAGCGAAGAGATCGGCACTCTGTTCCGAGGCGGGCGACCGGCATTCCTCGCTTTCCACGATATGGAGGCTATGCTCGAGGGTGGCCCATTGCTCCGGCGTCAGATACTTCTCCGCATAGCGGAAAACGAGTTCTTCCTCGGAAATGAAATGTCCGCGCTCGTTGGCCACAAATGACCTGGCCGTTTCGGCGAGGTCATCGTCTTCGCGCCCCACGGCACGCATGAAGTTTATGAACTCCTGTTTGCTGGCGTGGTGATCTTCAGGCAAATCGAAGATATCGGCGCGGAAGTTGGGCAGACATTTCACAAGCTCCGTGAAGATCGCATCTTCGAGCGCATGGTGGCGAGGAAAGGAGCATTTGCCGAAATAGTCGGCGATCGCTTTAAGACGCGGCATATCGGCCGGCGTCCCGGACTCGAGACGTGCGCATTCCTCTTCAATCGCACAGAAGAGCCGTTCGCAACGCCTGTGATCCTCCCGGAGGCGCTGGAGGACATCGTTTGTCATTTATGAAGCCATACCGAGACAAATCGGGCCGGAGATTGGGACTATGAGTAACCGCCGCCCCCAGGCCCGGCCTTGATTCGGATCAATGCCGGAAAATCCCAACACCCCTCACCGAGCGCTTGTTTGGAAGTGGTGGGCCCGGCAGGACTTGAACCTGCAACCAGACCGTTATGAGTTGTCTCAGGGACAAATTTAGCCCGACGGCCCTGGACGCACCAGGAAAAGATATGCCCGGTTTTATTGAATAAAATGCTTTTTTTGAGTCCAGGGCCATCCGGCTGAATCTGGGGTTGTTGGCATATTTTTCTTCGTCTTGCACTTACGGTGCACTTACGCGAGGATCAGACCGTCAGCACTTACGCGAGGTTTTTGGTCCTCAAATTCATGCAAGCGATCCTCAGCAAATCGCTCATCAATACCCTCAAACCCGGCCTCAAACCTTATGAGGTCCGGGACACCAGGACGCCGGGCCTGTTGCTGCGGGTCCAGCCGACCGGCGTGATGACCTACTATCTGGAGATCGCCCGCGGCCGGCGCCTCAAGATCGGTCCTGTCTCCGTCCCCATCGAGGATGCCCGGATCGCCGCAACGGCCCATCTTGGATCAGTGGCCAAAGGCAAAGACCCCGTTCAGGTACAGAAGCAAACCAAGGGCCTGACGTTCCTAGCCTTCATTGAGCAGGAGTTCGAGCCCTGGGCACACGTCCATTTGCGTACCTCCGCCAAACTTCTCCAGCGTCTCAAATCCAACTGCAAGCGATTCCATAACAAGCGCCTTGAACACGTCTCGCCGCAAGAGTTCGAGAAGTGGCGAACGGAGCGTCTAAAGGCCGGAAAGAAGAAACGGACAGTCAACCGCGATCTGGACGACGTGCGGGGCGTTCTCTCTAAGGCGCTTCAATGGAACTTTATCGAGTCCAATCCCCTCGCCGCCGTGAAAAAGGTCAAAACCGACCGCATGGGCTCGGTCCGTTTCCTGACATCCGAAGAAGACACGCGCCTATTCGAGCAGCTTGACGCACGGGAAGTCAAAATCCGCCAAGCCCGTGATCGTGCAAATGAGTGGCGGAAGGTCCGTGGCTATCCCCTTTTCCCATCACTGCATAACCATGAGTTTGCCGATCATCTCAAGCCTATGGTGATTCTCTCCCTGAATACGGGGATGCGCCAAGGGGAAGTATTCGATTTGGAATGGCGTGACGTTGATCTGTCGGCGAAACGTGTCACGATCCGGGGCGAAAAAGCCAAGAGCGGCCAAACCCGTTTTATCCCCCTGAATGCGACTTGCGCTAAGGCGCTCGCCGCCTGGCGCGATCAGTGCCCGGATGACGCGGAGTTAGTGTTTCCGGGAAAGGATGGCCAACGGTTTGATACCGTGAAAACCGCATGGAAGAATGTTCTCAAGGACGCCAAAGTAACGAAATTCCGCTGGCATGATATGCGCCACACCTTCGCCTCACGGCTCGTCATGAAGGGCGTCGATCTCAATACCGTCCGGGAGTTGATGGGGCACGCGGACTACCAGATGACTCTTCGTTACGCCCACCTCGCGCCCGAGCACAAAGCGGATGCTGTCGCGCGGCTGATCGCCTAGACCTGCTCTGGACCGGCCGCCGGCAAGGAATACCGGAAGATTTCGATTTCAGCGTCATTATCTGGAAGGGTGATTTCAAGTACCTGATTGATGAGGTTGCCTTCGCGCACAAGTTCATCAAGCGCAACCGCGAACAATTCAAGCTGTAAGTCCAGGTCCATTCCGGGCGGCCCGTTCAAGCAAATGAGGCCCGTGTGTAATTTTGCGGCTTTATATTGTCCCTTAGACCCGGGCGCATCCGGCGGACCGCGGAAGTCCACGGAGTTCTTGGTTACGAACGTCCAATCGCCATCGAGGATTGGAGCAATAAGATTCCAGTCCTTTGCTCCCCCGAGGCCAAGCCAAACAACGTGCGAGCTTTCTCCGTATCCCCGATCTCGCGCCAGCTTTGTGAGTTCTGTGCTGAGACATTCATCGACCAGAAATTTCATCTCCTGGAGCGACGCGCAATACGTCGCACCGTTTTAGACGCAATCGTTGGCGTCTTTTCCCGCGGCCTTCCGCGAAGTGGCGACGCCTCGGCGTAAACCCTTGCCAACTCAATCGAACGATCATCCAGCGAAGGATAGGCCGACCGCAGGCGCTCTTTGGAAACCCCTTTCTCCAGAGACGCCGCAACATCATAGACGGGAACACGGGTTCCACGAATGACGGGTGTGCCATCTAGAATCTCTGGATCTTCGACGACAAGCTCGCGCGCCTCCATGAGCACGGCGTAGCGTTTTGTCGTCTCCTCGAAAAACTTATCGAAATTCACGGTGAAGAATGTTTCCTCGATCGTCCAATCCGTAATCGTGGCTTCATCGGAGGCCAAAAACATGAAAGCTTTGTCCGATTTAATGCGCTCACACAGCCGGTCAATCAAGCGGCCCCTAACCTCCGCAGTCAACGCATCGGCGGTGTGGAAATAGAAGTCGATCAATGGGCACGCGGCCGCAAGGACACGCCGTTTCGCTCCGGCCGTGTAAAACACATCAGGCAAAATATGTTCGTCGATTATTCTGTTGATGTCCCGGACAGTGACGTTCGCAATCACCGCTGCCTCGGCAGGGGTAAACAACTCCGGTTCCTTATAGACAACACCCATTGCATAATCCTTCCGATGTGTCGGAAGAATATATGGATTTTGCTGCATTTTGCAAGAACCTAGGCCGGAAATCTTCATAACATATTGTTATATATGGATACTTTTCTAATAGATTCGCTCGGGCTTAGGCTGTTTTCCTGAACTCAAGTGACCGGAGCCACGACCGCAAGGATTCATCAGTAATCAGGGTTCGCTTACCAACTTTTACCTTGTTCGGCCCGCGTCCTGCCTGCCATTCGGCATAAATGAAAGCCCGACTCAAACTCGTCACGACGGCCGCCTCTTCAATGGAGTATGCAAGCTTTGGCAGGTCGGCTTTCGGCATATGCACGCTATGATCTTCGACATGAGTTCTCTGTCGCATAGCTTCTCCTTATCTCTGCGCTGATTCTGATGCGACTTGGCGCCTGTTCTTTGATGATGGCTGTTCGTTCATCATCACCTTCTGTCCCTTGAGGGCTGCCTTGAAGCCTCTGTCTCCATCCAGGAACGTCTCAAGCATGAAGGGGATGAGTTCCGGGACCGCTTCCTCACTCCCATAGGTCTGTCGATATAGCTCGGCATAACCTTGTAGAGCCTTGTTCAAATCGGGACTGACTGAAATCACGATCTTGACGGGCGTCCGGTCGGGCAGCTTCGCTAGTTTTAGTTCGGGCATGACTGTCACCCCTTGTATGGACGTAGTATCAAATCCTTATGCACGATGACACGCAGCGGCCAGCCTGGCCGCACGGTGATGGTCGGCTGGATGTTGAGGTTTCGTTCGGTGATGCGCTGGCTGGCGCGATTGACGTTCTGTTGCGTGGACTCGCGGATGGCCCGCACAAGGTCGCTCTCGTCGCTGCCGAGACTGAGTTCAGTTCCCACGCCAAGCAGCGTCGATAGCACGACGCCCTTGAGCAATCGCCATGTATGGAAGTCCACTTCATCCGCGAGCCCTGCGTAGCCGGCAACGTCGGTGGCCGGCAGATTCTCGATCTGGATGGAGGAACCGTCGGGCATGATGATGCGCTGCCAAACCAACAATGCCCGGCTTTGGCCGAAGGCAACCACGCTGTCGTAGGAGCCGATGAGACGCGCGCCCTGCGGGACGAGCAAGAACCGCCCCGATACCGTGTCGTAGATGTTCTCTGTGATCTGCGCGACCACCATACCCGGCAAGTCCGAATTGATGCCGGTGATGAGGCTCGCGGCGATGATGCTGCCGGCCATGACTTGATAGGGCGATACCGCGTCCTGCAACGGATAAGCGTTGTAGGTGCTTTGGCCGCCGGGCCGGTTCATAAAGTCGATCTTGCGCTGCTGGTTGTTCTGATCGCGCTCGGGATCGAGATTGAGATATTCGGCGCCCGGCCCGGCGGCGGGCATGGCGGTTCCGTTCCCTTGTCCCGTCTGTGTCATAGCCTGCGTGTTCTGATTCGTGGTCAACGGAAAGAACACGCTGGCCTCCTTGGCGCGGCGGGCCTGTTGGGCGAGACGGATGCGTTCGGCGCGGGCGTCGTCG
>JADZAK010000081.1 GCA_020852595.1 Rhodospirillaceae bacterium | reverse complement strand
TCTGACGCGTGGCATTCATCTTCGCGCCTTAACTCCATACGGCGATGAATCGTTTAACGATAGAGGCACTTGCTAAGGCCCGTCTTCAGATCTCTCTTGCCCGGCTACCGATCGTCAACGGCGGCTCGCTCTTTGGCCATCATCCGATGTATCTCCCCGGTCAAATTATTGTTGATCTCGATAAGCCGTCGCATCTCATCCTGAATCTTCAAAAGCGCCTCTGCGTCCTTGTACGTCTGCAGTGCCTGTTTGTCCGACGCCTCGGCCGCCACCTTCTGGCCCAACATGATCACCGATAGCAGCACCACCTGTAAGAATGTTCCGGTGATCCATGAGCTAATCGCCGCAGCGCCGCCTTGGATGGCCGCGGGCAAGCTGATCAGGGCGATCGCCGCAAAAATATAGGCGCACCACATGGTGCCGACCGCGTTGGTGATGATCACGGCGATTCGTCCGCCCAATCCCACATGCTCATGTCTGATGAGGTGAGGTCCGGACATTTCGCGCTCTTTAATGCGGGATTTGAGAATATGTTCGGAGTTCATCTGCAGTCTCGTCCCAGTTGATCGATCTCGGTTCGAAAAGACCTGGTATCAAGTCCGGTTTCCAGCGACGAGCGGGTTCGGCATAGGCCGCTCCGTCCTGCGCAACGTATTGGTATCGCGATGGTCGAACGGCGGCGTGCGGCCGCGGACCGCCAGATCGGTCCGCGTCACATAAGTCCAGCTGCCGTCGGCGTTGAAGGTGATGTCGATGCGGTAGTAATCTGTGCGGAACGCCTCCTCGAGGAACGTCGTCGAGCAAATCCCGAATCGGGTGTCGCCACGCCGCGCTTCCACTGAGATATGATCGTCGTCAGGCTTCGCGGTTCCGCCGGCGAGCACGACTTGCCCCCGTGGAATGGCGAGGGTCTGCATAATCAGGCCCGTGGCGGGCTCCCATAGCCAGTAGCCGACTTGATCGTGAAAGGTGATCGCTTCTTCGGGCGTGTTGATGTGACAGTGATAACGCAGTCCATAGAGGAGCTGCGGACCATTGGTCTGCGGATCGATCGGATCCAGCCGGATATATTCGCGAAACACGCGCCGCTCGGGGCCGTCCGCTTTCGGACTTATGTCGACGCCCTGATCGGACTCCCATACACCGGCCAGACGCCGCAATGGGCCGAGATTGGCCAAGGTATCCGGCGAAAAATCGTCAGGTTCCGTAAAGATGTCTTGCGGGATGTTTACCATGAATTTCCCCTATGACCCGGACTCTCGAAATAGGCGTATGCGATATATTTGGATCATGAACCGACCCCTTGAGCCGCTAATTACATTTATAATTTAATACTCCTCACTCCCACTCGATCGTGCCGGGCGGCTTCGAGGTCACGTCGTAGGTGACCCGGTTGACGCCCTTCACCTCGTTGATGATGCGGTTGGCGACGCGGCCCAGGAAGGCCATGTCGAAGGGGTAGAAGTCGGCGGTCATGCCGTCGGTCGAGTTCACGGCGCGCAGGGCGAGCGCGTAATCATAGGAGCGGGAGTCGCCCATGACGCCGACGGTGCGCACCGGCAAGAGCACGGCGAAGGCCTGCCAGATGGAATCGTAGAGGCCGGCGTTGCGGATTTCCTCGAGATAGATGGTGTCGGCTCTTCTGAGGATGTCGAGCTTCTCGCGCGTGATCTCCTGGCCGGGGATGCGAATGGCGAGGCCGGGGCCCGGGAACGGGTGGCGGCCGACCATTTCATCGGGCAGACCCAGTTCCTTGCCGAGCGCGCGCACTTCATCCTTGAAGAGTTCGCGCAAGGGTTCGACCAGCTTCATGTTCATGCGCTCGGGCAGGCCACCGACATTGTGGTGCGACTTGATGGTGACCGAGGGGCCGCCGGCGAACGAGACGCTTTCGATGACGTCGGGATAGAGCGTGCCTTGGGCGAGGAAGTCGGCGCCGCCGATTTTCCTGGCTTCTTCCTCGAAGACCTCAATGAAGGCCGCGCCGATGGTCTTGCGCTTCTTTTCCGGGTCCGTCATGCCGGCGAGCCGCCCGAGGAAGAGATCGGACGCGTCGCGGGCGACGAGTTTCACATTGAAGCGGTCGCGGAAGACGCGGACGACCTGCTCGGTCTCGCCGGCGCGCATCAGGCCGTGGTCCACGAGGACACACGTCAGTTGCTCACCGATGGCTTCATGGATGAGCGCGGCGACAACGGAGGAATCGACGCCGCCGGAGAGGCCGCAGATGACCCGGCCCTTGCCCACCTGCTTGCGCACCGCGTCGACGGCCTGGGCGCGGAAGGCGGCCATGGTCCAGTCGCCTTTGGCGCCGCAGATCCCGTGGGTGAAATTCTTGATGAGCTGGGTGCCTTGCGGCGTGTGCACGACTTCGGGGTGGAACTGCACGCCGTAGAAGCGGCGGGCGTCATCGGCGATAGCGGCGAAGGGCGCGCCCTCACTTGTGGCCGCGATCTTGAAGCCGGCCGGCAGCGCGACGACGCGGTCGCCGTGACTCATCCACACCTGTTCGCGGTCGCCCTTGTTCCACAGGCCCTTGAAGAGTTCGTTCGAATCCTTGACGTCGATGAAGGCGCGGCCGAATTCGCGGTGATCGGAGCTTTCCACCTTGCCGCCGAGCTGGGCGACCATGGTCTGCTGGCCGTAGCAGATGCCGAGGACCGGAAGGCCCAGGGTGAAGACCGCGTCGGGGGCTTTGGGCGTGCCGATGCCGATGACCGAGGCCGGACCGCCGGAGAGGATGAGGCCCTTCGGGTCGAACGCCTTGATGGAAGCTTCAGTGACCTTGTTGAAGGGATGAACTTCGCAGTAGACGCCGCTTTCGCGCACCCGTCTTGCGATCAGCTGCGTGACTTGAGAGCCGAAGTCGATGATGAGGATGCGGTCGGTGGAGGTGGTCATTTCTGCGGAAATCCAGTTTGTGACCCTGGATCCTCGGATCAAGTCCGAGGATGACAGTGGGGTTATTGGCTGCGCTCGAGTATCGCCACGAAGAAACCGTCGGTGCCAGAACGCACAGGCGAGAATGTCAGATAGGGGCCGGGCACGGGAGACGTGCCGGGCAAGACCTCGGACCACAGCGCCGCGGCGTCGAGGGCTTTGAAATCGCCGTTCTTCGCCAGGAATGCGCCCACGCGCTCCTCGTTTTCGTCGGGAAGCAGCGAACAGGTCACATAGATGAGACGCCCGCCCAGGCGCGTGAGTTGCGCGCCCTGTTCGAGCACGGCGTCTTGCGTGGCGGTAAGGTTCGCGAGGTTCTCGGGCTTGAGGCGCCAGCGGGCATCGGGATTGCGGCGCCAGGCGCCTGTGCCGGTGCAGGGCGCGTCGACCAGCACGCGGTCGAAAGAGCCGCCCTGCGATGAGGTCTGGCGCTTGAGCCATTTGTCGTGTTCTTCGAGCACGCGCAGAGTCGCGTTATGCACGCCGGCGCGGCGCAGGCGCAGCTTGGAGCGCTCGAGGCGCGTCACGGACAGGTCGGACGCGATCAGGCGGCCCTTGTTGTTCATCTGCGCGGCGAGCGCAAGGGTCTTGCCGCCGGCGCCGGCGCAGAGGTCCATCACGCTCATGCCGGGGCGCGCATCGACGAGCAGCGCGCAAAGCTGCGAGCCTTCGTCCTGCACGTCGAACAATCCGTCTTTGAATCCGAGGTGATTGCCGAGGGTCGTGCGGTTGGACACACGCACGCCAATCGGGGAAAGCTGCGTCGGCGTGACTTTGAGGCTTTCGGCTTCGAGCTGCGCGAGCACGGCTTCGCGCGTGGTCTTCAGCGTGTTCGCGCGGACGTCGAGCGGCGCTTCACCGCCAAGGGCGGCGACTTCCTTGTCCGTGTTCTCGCCGAAAGATTTGTCGAATTTCTCGAGCACCCATTCCGGACATTCCAATTTCGCGGCACGCGGGGCATCGGCGAGACTGCGGGTTGCGGCCTTCTCGACCATGCGCTTTTCGTTGGCATGGAGCGGCAGCGGGCCGTTCTTCGCGCCGGAAAAAAGACCGGCGACGGAATCCATCGCGCGCTTCTCGAGTGAGACCAGCGACGCGGCGACCAGCATGCGGGCGTTGGCGTTCTCGGCGCCGAGCGCCCACGACAGGCGCGCGCGGTGGCGGATGATCTGCCAGACCTGATCCTGAACGGCGCGGCGGTCCTTGGAGCCAAAGAAGCGGCGGCCCTTGAAATACTGCGCCAGCACGGCATCCGCCGGACGGTCTTCCTCGAGGATCGTTTCGAGGAGTTCGATGGTGGCTTGGAGGCGGGCGGCTGGGGTCATGCCACGC
The DNA here is from genome assembly GCA_020852595.1 of Rhodospirillaceae bacterium. Taxonomy (GTDB): domain Bacteria; phylum Pseudomonadota; class Alphaproteobacteria; order Rhodospirillales; family Rhodospirillaceae; genus SHVO01. Next base: position 3,965 of record JADZAK010000081.1, on the reverse strand, counting down.
CCTCCGCTGTCATGCAGGACTTGATTCCGAGATTGGGGCGGGCGGCGATGCTCACAGGCGGATTCATAGTGTCCGCCTCGCCGCGGAGACGCTTAAGTGGTGCTGACGCGGTAGTTCGGCGGCTCGCGGGTGACGATGACATCGTGGACGTGGCTTTCGCGGATTCCAGCGCCGGTAATGCGGCGGAATTTGCAGTTCTTGTGCATGTCGGCGATCGTGGGATTGCCGGTGTAACCCATGGCGGCTTTGAGGCCGCCGACGAGCTGGTGGACGACGGCGCCGGCGGGGCCCTTGAACGGCACGCGGCCTTCAACGCCTTCCGGCACCAGCTTCATATTGTCGCGCACTTCTTCCTGGAAGTAGCGGTCGGCCGAGCCGCGCGCCATGGCTCCCAAAGAACCCATGCCGCGGTAATCTTTATACGTACGCCCCTGATAGAGGATCACTTCGCCGGGCGCTTCTTCCGTGCCGGCCAGCAGCGAGCCGATCATGACGCAGTCGGCTCCTCCTGCAATGGCTTTGGCGATGTCGCCCGAGCTCTTGATGCCGCCGTCGGCGATGACGGGGATGCCGGACTTGCGCGCGATCTCGGCGACTTCCATCACGGCGGTGAGCTGCGGCACGCCGACACCGGCGACAACGCGGGTCGTGCAGATGGAGCCCGGGCCGATGCCGACCTTCACCGCATCGGCGCCCGCGTCGATGAGCGCCTTGGCCGCTTCCGGGGTCGCGATATTGCCCGCGACGATCTGAGCGTAATTGGAAACTTTCTTGATGCGCGCGACGGCGTCGATAACACCCTGAGAATGTCCGTGAGCGGTATCGACCACCAGCACGTCGACGCCGGCGTCGAGCAGCGCCATGCCGCGCGCGTAGCCGTCTTCGCCGACGCCGGTCGCCGCAGCGACACGCAGGCGGCCCTGCTCGTCCTTGCAGGCGCGCGGATGAGCCTTCGCCTTATCGATATCCTTCACGGTGACGAGGCCGACGCAACGATAGTCCTTGTCGACCACGAGAAGCTTTTCGATGCGGTACTGGTGCAGGAGCTTCACGGCCTGATCGCGCTGCACGTTTTCCGGCACCGTGATGAGGCGTTCCCTGGTCATGAGCTCGTGGACCGGCTGGCTCATGTTGGTGGCGAAGCGCATGTCGCGGTTCGTCAGGATGCCGACGAGCCTGCCGCTGTCGCGCTCGACGACGGGGATGCCGGAAATGCGGTTCTGCTCACGGATGCGCAGCGCGTCGGCGAGGGTCTGGTCGGGGAAGATGGTGACCGGGTTCACCACCATGCCGCTTTCGAACTTCTTCACCTGGCGCACTTCGTTCGCCTGGGCTTCGACGGTGTTGTTTTTGTGGATGACGCCGATGCCGCCTTCCTGCGCGAGAGCGATGGCAAGGCCGGCTTCCGTGACGGTATCCATCGCCGCGGAAATCAGCGGGATGTTCAAGCTCACGGTTTTGGTCAGGCGCGTGGAGGTATTCGCTTGGGCAGGGAGAACCGAGGATGCCGCAGGCACCAGAAGGACGTCGTCAAACGTCAGCGCTTCGGCAATCTCCATACCACCTCCGGAAAAAGGTGGCGGGTTATAGACCGAACCCGCGAGGGTGGCAACCCCGAGGAACGTGCTGGAAAATAAGGGTATTTAACGAATGTCGTCGCCCGGTTTATCCGGGCGATCCACAATTCCAAGGGCTGGAGCCGGGGTCGTTGCGCGCTGGATTGCCCGGTCGCGCGAAAAGCGCGCGAATTAAAGGATGCGGGCCTTCGCCCGCAGGCCCGGCAATGACAGCAAAAACTAACCTTTGAACTCCAGGGCCACGAGGTAAACCTCGGCCGATTCTTTACGGGACGCCGGGGGTTTGACGTGTTTGACCACCCGGCAGCGCTGTTTGATCTGGGTCAGGAGCTCGTTTTCGGCTCCGCCTTGGAAGAGCTTGCATATAAATGTGCCGCCGGGGGCCAGGACCTCCTCGGCAAACGCCCAGGCGGCTTCGGCCAGGCCCATGATGCGCAGGTGGTCCGTGGGGCCGTGGCCGGTGGTGGGCGCGGCCATGTCGGAGAGCACGACATCGGCCTTGCCGCCGAGGGCTTCCTTGATGACGCCGGGCGCCCGGTCGTCCAGGAAGTCCATGATGAAGCACCTGGCGTCCTTGATCTCGTCCCAGGGGTTGATGTCCATGGCGACGACGGCCCCGCCGCCCGGCTGCCCGGCTTTAACCTTGTCGACGGCGACCTGGGTCCAACCGCCCGGCGCGGCGCCGAGATCGATGATCTTCGCGCCCTTCTTCAGGAAATGGAGCTTTACGTCGAGTTCGAGCAGCTTATAGGCCGCGCGCGAGCGCATGCCTTCTTCCTTGGCCTTGGCGACATAGGGGTCGTTCAACTGGCGTTGCAGCCACTTTTGCTGGCCGACGGTGCGGCCACGCGCGGTGCGCACGCGCACATGCAGGCCACGATTGGCGGCCGTGCCGCTGCGCGCGCTGGTGCCGCCCTGACGGCGACCGCCGCTGCCTTTGGTATTCATGAAGAAACGCTCAAATGAGTTGATGCATCGGACCCGGCGCGACTTTTAGCAGCGCGGGGTTGATGAGGTCGAGCAGCAATCCTTCGCGCAAACCCCGGTCGGCGACGCGCAAAGTGCCCACCGGCCAGAGCCGGCAGATGGCTTCCAGGATGGCGCAGCCGGCCAGCATCAGATCGGCCCGCTGCCAGCCGATACAGGGCTCGGCGGCGCGCTGCTGCAGGGTTTTACCGCACAGGGCGCGCGTGGTGGCCGAGACCACATCGAAGTTGAGGGTGAGGCCGTCGACCGCCGCCCGGTCATAACGATCGAGCTTCAGATGCAGACCGCCGAGGGTGGTGACGGTGCCCGAGGTGCCGATCATCTGCACTTCACCGGCGGCGATCTTGTCGCCGATGCGGTGAACCGCTTCGAACGGATCGAGCAGTTTGGTCACGCGTTCGACGACGCTTTGATAGGTGCGCCCGCAAAGATCGCCGCCGCCGCAATCCTCGGCGACAGTCACAACCCCCATGGGTAGCGAGACGCAGCCCACGACACTGAGCACATCCTGATCGCCGATACGCACGAACAGGACCTCCGTCGATCCTCCGCCGATGTCGAAAATGACGGCGTGCGGAACGGCGCGATCGAGCAAGGCCGCGCAGCCCTTGAGCGCGAGGGTGGCTTCTTCGTGCGCGGAAATGATCTCGAGATTAAGGCCCGTCTCGCGCACGACGCGGTCCAGGAATTCGCCGCAGTTCGCGGCGCGGCGGCAGGCTTCCGTCGCGACGTGCCGGGACGCGGACACGCGCCGCCGGTCCATTTTCTCGGCGCAGCGCTTCAGGGCGTCGATGGTGCGGTCCATGGCCTGCGTGGAGAGCACGCCTGTGGCGCTGACGCCTTCGCCCAACCTGGTAATACGCGAGAAGGAATCGATGACCTTGAAATCCGACCCCGCGGCGCCGTCGCGCCGGGCCACCAGCATGCGGCAGTTGTTGGTTCCGAGATCGAGGGCCGCGAAAATGCCGGCATCGCGAGGGGAAGCGTCCATAGATAGGCCGATACCGTCCTGGCGGCTTCCGTCTGCCATGGTCGTTCGACCCTTATTATTTCCCACGCGTTATTTCCCGCGCGGGCGCCTTTTGGCCCCGCGACCATCCACCGACCGATGCTATCGGCTTCTTCCACAAAGGGAAACCCTTCCGGGAGCCGGTGCTTTTCAACGCCGGCGCGAGCCGCAAGGTCCGGTGGAATTCGGCGCGACCCCCGAAGAAAAAGCCTTGAAAGCGCCGCCAGTATTTAAGACATTGCCCGCCTTCCGGCGCCCCGGGCGGTAACACTATATTAGAGTGACCCGCCGATAAGGTGCGCACGGGCCCCTGCTGGGGGATCGTCTAACGGTAGGACCGCGGACTCTGACTCCGCTAGTCTAGGTTCGAATCCTAGTCCCCCAGCCAACTT
>JADZAK010000080.1 GCA_020852595.1 Rhodospirillaceae bacterium | reverse complement strand
GCGGCGGCCATCGGCCTCGGCCTGCAAATGTGGATACCGGGGCTTGTGCTCTGGCTTGCGGGTCATTCGCTCGCGGTGTTCGCGGCCAAGCGCGATCCGCAATTTGCCGACGTGCTGTTACGCCACCTTCGCCAGAAAGGGCATTGGACATGCTGAACATCGGCGAATACCGCAGCCGCGCCGACCGGCTGGCCGACCATTTACCGTGGGCAGCGCTGGTCGCGCCTGGCGTTGTGCTCAACAAGGACGGAAGTTTTCAGCGCACGTTCCGTTTCCGCGGCCCCGACCTGGAAAGCGCGACGGACGCCGAACTGGTTGCCGCCTGCGCCCGGCTCAACAATGTGCTGCGGCGGCTCGGTTCCTCCTGGGCGCTGTTCTTCGAGGCCGCGCGCGTTCCCGCGCTTGGCTATCCAGACTCGGCGTTTTCCGATGGGGCCTCCTGGCTGCTGGACCAGGAACGCCGTGCGGCGTTCTCGACCGGAGCCGTGGAACACTACGAGAACGTATATCACGTCACACTTATATATATGCCGCAGACGGACCAGGCGAGCGGCGCCGGACGGCTGTTCATCGAAAGCGCGGAACCGGGACAACACCGCGACTGGCGCGGAGAGCTGGCGGCTTTCGTCGCCGAAACCGACCGGGTATTGGATCTGTTCTCGGGGATATTCCCGGAGATCGCCCCGCTCGATGACACCGCGACGCTGACATACCTTCATGGCGTAGTGTCCACGCGCCGGCATCCGCTCGCTGTGCCGGAAATCCCCGTTTATCTCGACGGCATCCTGGCCGATACGCCGCTTACCGGCGGTATCGCGCCCATGCTCGGCGATCACCATTTGCGAACCGTCACGGTCTTGGGATTTCCCAATACGACCCGGCCGGGGATTCTCGACGCGCTCAACCACATGGGCTTTGCCTACCGTTGGGTCAGCCGGTTCGTATGTCTCGACAAGACCGAGGCGACCCGCGAGTTGACCAAGCTCCGCCGTCAATGGTTTGCAAAGCGCAAGTCCATCACCGCGTTGCTACGCGAAGTGATCTACAACGAGCCTGCGCCGCTGTTGGATTCCGACGCCGATAACAAGGTGCTCGACGCCGACCTAGCCTTGCAGGCCCTCGGCGGGGATCACGTTGCGTTTGGGTATCTGACAACCACGATCACGGTGATGGATACCGATGCCGGCCGGGCCGAAGAAAAAGTCCGGGCCGTGGAGCGGATCATCAACGGGCTCGGCTTCACCACTATCCGCGAGGGTATCAACGCCGTGGAGGCATGGTTGGGATCGTTGCCGGGGCATGTGTACGCCAACGTGCGCCAGCCGCTCATCCATACGCTCAACCTCGCGCATCTCTTACCGTTGTCGGCGGTATGGGCCGGTCCTGTCCGCAACGACCACCTGGACGGGCCGCCGCTGTTTTATGCCGAAACGCCCGGCGCGACACCGTTCCGTTTCTCGACCCATGTGGGCGACGTGGGGCACATGCTGGTGGTCGGACCTACCGGCGCGGGGAAGTCTGTCCTGCTGGCGCTGATGATCCTGCAATTCCGCCGGTATCCCGGCGCGCAAGTTTATATGTTCGACAAGGGTCACTCCGCACGTGCGGCGACACTCGCTATGGACGGCAGCCATCACATCCTCGGGTCCGGTGGAACCTTGGCGTTCCAGCCTTTACGGAAGATCGACGACGCGGCCGAACGAAGCTGGGCCGCCGAGTGGATTTGGGCGTTGCTGGCGCATGAGAAGGTGGACGTAACCCCGGAGGTCAAGGAAACCGTTTGGTCGGCCCTCATCAACCTTGCTGCCGCGCCGGTGGCCGAACGGACGCTTACCGGCTTTTCCATCGTGTTGCAGTCCAAGAAGCTGCGCGCGGCCTTGGCGCCCTACACGCTTGAAGGCCCCTTCGGCCGTTTGCTCGACGCGGCCGAAGACGGGCTTGCGATGGCCGACGTTCAGTGCTTCGAGACGGAACAGTTGATGCACGAAGCCGCCGCCGTCCTGCCGGTGCTCACTTATATCTTTCATCGCCTGGAAAAACGCTTCGACGGTCGGCCCACGCTGCTCGTCCTTGACGAAGCCTGGGTTTATCTCGACAGCCCGTTATTTGCGGCGCGCATCCGGGAATGGCTCAAGGTGTTGCGGAAAAAGAACGTGGCTGTCGTTTTTGCCACCCAATCCCTTGCCGACATCGCCGGCAGCACCATCGCCCCGGCCATCATCGAAAGCTGTCCGCAGCGGGTGTTCCTGCCCAACGATCACGCTGTAGAGCCGCAGATGCAAAGCGTCTATGAACGCTTCGGCCTGAACGCGCGCCAGATCGCATTGATCGCCGGGGCCGTTCCCAAGCGGCAATACTACCTGCAATCCACGCGCGGCAACCGGCTGTTTGAGTTGGGGCTCGGCCCCATCGCCCTGGCCTTATGCGGGGCGTCGTCGCCCGCCGATCAAGCCTTAATCAACCGCCTGTTAGTGGACGGCGCCGAGGGCTTTGCCGCACGATTCCTGTCCGCTCGCGGGCTCGATTGGGCCGCGGACGTGCTTGATGGGTTTTCACGGACAATGGAGAGGGCAGCATGAAACGCAGGACTCTTATTGCATCTTCGATCAGTGCCGTAGCGTGCGCGGGTGCGGCGGTGTGGTTCCTGGCACCGGCCGACGCCATCCCGGTATTCGATTCCGCGAACTACGCCGAGAACATGCTTCAGGCGGCGCGGTCGCTTCAGCAGATCAACAACCAGATCCAGTCTTTGCAGAACCAGGCTGTCATGGTGCAGAACATGGCGCGGAATCTGCAAAAGCTGGAATACTCATCGGCTAATCAGATTCTTGGCGCGCTCCAACGCATCGACGGACTCATGGGCCAGGCCCAGGGGATTACCTACAACGTCGCCAACACGGAATCGTCGTTCCAGAAGCTCTATCCGCGCCAGTACGACAGCGCCATCACCCAGGACGATCTTGTGGTGGACGCCCGCACGCGCTGGCAAGCCTCTATGGACGGCTACCGCCAGACCATGACCGTCCAATCCCAGGTGGTCGAGAACGTGCAGGCCGACCGCGCGCTTCTGGACGAGCTGGTGACGGTATCACAAGGGGCGCAAGGCCAACTCCAGGCGCAACAGGCCACCAATCAACTTCTGGCCTTGTCGGCCAAACAGCAATTGCAAATCCAGAACATGATGGCGGCGCAGTTCCGCGCGGAAGCGATGGAGAAGGCGCGCAAGGCGCAGTCCGAGGAACAAGGTCGGGCGGCCTTCGATAAATTCATGGGTGATGGCAAAGCCTATACGCCGCGGACACCATAGTTGGACATGATTCATGGACGATCTGAACGTCATCGACCTTTTTATGGAAACTTTCGTCCGCTACGTCGATAGCGGGTTCGGATTGCTGACGGGCGACGTTGCCGCGCTCACGACGATTCTCATTGGCATTGACATCACACTAGCGGGGCTGTTTTGGGCGTTCGACAGCAGCGGCACCGTCATCGCCCGTCTCATTAAGAAGGTTCTCTACGTCGGAGCGTTCGCCTTCATCATCGGCAACTTCGCCTTTCTTGCGAATGTCATTTTTCAGTCTTTTGCCGCGCTCGGGCTCAACGCCACCAACAATGGCCTGAGCGCGGATGATCTTTTGCGGCCCGGCCGCTTGGCGGGGATCGGCTTCGAGGCGGCATGGCCGTTGCTCCAGCAAGCCCGGTCCATGATTAGCTTCACGACGTTCTTTGACAATATCATTCCCGCTGCCGTGTTGC
>JADZAK010000079.1 GCA_020852595.1 Rhodospirillaceae bacterium | reverse complement strand
GCGTGATGGGCCTGGCCGCGGCCGCCGCGCACACGGACTCGCTGCCGCTCATTTACGGGCTGTACATCGTCATCAGCGTGTTCGAGCAGACGAGCTACAGCATCTTCTATGTGCTGGTGGCGGATTACTTCACCTCCGTTGAAACCAACCGCAGCACCACCGTGCTTGCGGTCGGCATGGCGCTCGGCGGCCTTTTCGGCGGCGCGCTGGCGGGCCTCGGCGCGGAAGAGTTCAGCGCCGCCACGCTTCTGTTCGGTATGCCCGCGCTGCTGGCGGCGACCCTCGGCGCCTTCATTGTCCTGCAGCGGCGCACGAAACCTTTGGGTGAGCCCGAGCCCCAGGAAGACGAAAGCCTCTGGGAGAGCTTCGCGGCCTTCGCGCCGCTGGTGGCGCGCTATCCCATCGTCGCGCTGATTTCGGCCGGTGTCTTTCTCAACATCGTCGTGCAGAGCGTCATCGAGTATCAGGTCTTTGTGATCTACACCGAGCGCTTTCCCGACGAGCAGGAGCTCACCCGTTTCCTCGGCGTTCTGAACGGCGCGCTCAACGTGCTGAACATCCTCACCAGCACGCTGATCACCGGGCCGCTGTTGAACCGTATCGGCGTCGCGCGGATGAACATTGTTTATCCCGTGATGGCGGTGAGCGCTTTCGGAGCGCTGGGATCGTCGTTCACCCTGCCCTCGGCGGTCTACGGCCACGTCGTTTACGACCCCTGGGCCCACAGCGTCGATGCGCCGGTCTTCGTGTCAAACTACAACGCCATGCCGCACCGCTTCGTCGGCAAGGTGCGCATCTTCAACGACGGGCTGGTCTATCCGTTCGCCATGGCGGTCACCGGCGGCGCCTTGTGGCTTGTACAGGACCATGTCGCCCAAGGCATCGTGACGTGGATCGGCTTCGGCCTCGCGCTCGCGTTCCTCGCCTGCGGCATTGCGATCCGTTACGCCTATCCCAAGGCGCTGCGCGACATGCTGCGCGCGGGGGCGATGGAGTTCGGCGACACCGCCGCGCGCGAACTTCAGATCCCGCCGGAAGATATCCGCCGCCTGCTTCTCAGCAGCGATCCAAAAGCGCAGAGCACGGGCCTGGAACTCGCCGTGCGCGGCGATCTCGGCGCGGTGCAAAGCGAGATCGAAAGCCTTCTCGCCAGGCGCCAGGACACCGTGAGCGCCTTGTTCCTGACTCTGATCGATCGGCATCCGAGCGTAGCCTGCACGCGTGCGCTCGTCGCGCTGACGGACGCGGAAGATGCCGGTGTACGGGCGCTGGCGCTCGAAGCTTTGATGAACACGCCCGGCGCTCTGGACGAAATGCGCCTGACCGATCTTGCCGAAGATCCGGCGCCGACCGTCGCCGGCCTGGCCGTCATCGCCCTCAGCCGCCGGCGTGCCCCCACGCAAGCGCAAGAAGAGGTTCTCTCGCGCTTCCTTGCGGGCCCGGAGCGCTTGCGTATCCGCGCGCTGCACATCGTGCGCCGCGCACGGGATCCTGCCCTTCGTCCGCTGTTGATGCGGTTGCGCGCCGGGACGGCCGCCGCCTCGTTGCCCGAACTTCTGGACGCCGCCGCGGCCCTGGGCACGGCGGCGCCACCCGAGGCTGAGATCTGGGCGCGCGAGGCCCTGGCCACTAACGATCCCGCGCAGGGCGCCGCCCGCCGCGCCGCGTGCCGTTTGCTGGCGGCGTGGCAGGATCCTCTCTCATTGCCCGTACTGGCCCTCGCGTTGGGAGATCCCTTGCAGGAGGTGCGCCTCCAGGCGGCCAAAGCGGTGGCCGGCTTCGGCATACGTGCTTTACCGGTATTGCGTGGCAGCCTCGCGGACGGCAACGACCTGGTCGAAACCGCGGCCATCGAAGCGGCGGGGCGCATCGGCGGCGCCGAGATCGAGGAGTTGCTCTACACGCACCTGCAGGAGCGTCACTTCAAGACCTTGCGCCGCAACGCCAAGCGTCTCGCCATGCTGCCGCCGCCGTGCGCCAACGATCGCTGGGCCGCGTTCGCGGCGGCGCTTGCCGACAGCAATCGCCAAGCGCTGGAGACAACCCTCGCCGTCGTCGCCGCGCTTGGCTACCGCCGCACGCTTCAGGCCATGCGCGGCATCATGACGGGCGGCGACGTGCGCAGCCGCGCCAATGCCGTTGAGACCGTCGCCTCCATCGGTCACCGCCGCTTCGTGCTGCCGCTTCTTCCGCTCCTGGACGGCGGCATGGACGCGGCCGCCAGCCGCCGCGGACACAGCACCGCCGACGAGTTGGAGAAGATCATAGAGAACGCGCTCGAGGAACCGAACCGCTGGATGCGCGCCGGCGCCATCCTCGCCGGCGCCGAGTTTGGGTTCACCGTAAGGGGCGATCATGACCCCATCATTCAAAACACTCTTGAAACCGTCGGCACCAAGGACAAGGAGGCCATCATGAGCCGCTTGATCTTCCTGAAAACCATTCCCCTCTTCGAGGGGCTCTCGCTGGATGATTTGCTCTCGGTCGACGAAACGCTCGGGACCGAGAGCTATCTCGCCGGGGAGACCATCGTGAGCGAAGGCGAGAGCGGCGCGACGTTATTCATCCTCGCCGGCGGCACGGCGTCGGTGCGCATCGGGGCCGAACAAAAAGAAGTCGCGCAGCTCGGCGAGGGCGAGTTCTTCGGCGAGATGGCGTTGTTCGACGACCAGCCCCGCTCGGCCAGCATCATCGCGCTGACGGATACAACGCTTTTGACCCTGGACCGTGACCGGTTCTCGACTCTTGTGATGCAGCGCCCGGAAGTGCTGTTTCACATCTGCAAGATGTTCGGGGCGCGCCTGCGCGAAACCAACCGCCTGCTGGCGGCGGCGTAAAAGCTACTCGGCGACCTGAACGGCCCTGGCGTCTTCGTCGATACGACGCTGCAGGTAGGGTGAAAAATGGCCGCGATTGACGTCCTGGACGTCGGGCCGCTGCCAGTCGTCGGGGCGCAGGCGCTTGCGGCAAGGCGACTTGCCGCAAGAAACGGAAAACGACAGGAACGCGCTGGAGTCCGTCGTTCCGTAATCGAACGTGATCTCTTCTCCGGGCCGGATCGGGCGCAGCGCCACGAGTGCGATCTGGCCGCTCAGCCCACAGTTGGGTTGGCAGCAATGATTGATCAGTTCGGCGGCATCGATCGGCTCGACGGGCGCGAGGAATTGCGCGTCTTCGACCTGAACCACATAACGCCGGATTTCAGGCGGCAGAGCTTCAGCAACAGCCTGGGTCACGATGCGTCCGCCCCACACCGCCACCAGCTCACCCTTGCCCACAGGCTCGACGACATAGACGCCGCGCCCCGGCTTATCCCCGCAGTCGCGCACCGTCAGCTTCGGTGACAGATAATTGGCGTGGGACGACAGTTCGCGCGAGGGACCGCTCATGGGGCTAGGCGGGTTTCCGCAGGACAAAAATCATGCGCCGCGACGCGGGCGAATTATCCATGCGCAGCCCTTGAACGAAATCGCCGTAGACCTCGACAACGTCGAGGCCGCCGGCGAGCTTGATCAAAGCCATGAACTCCTGCGGCATGGTGAAACGTTCGCGCGCCTTGTCGCGGAACTCCATCACGCGGTCTTTTTCCGTCACGCGCAGGATGGTCTCGACTTCGGCGATCTGGGTGATGGGATCGGGAACGGGATCGTTCACGGCCCAGATGATCTCCACCTTCGTTCCGTCGCGTTCGCCCTCATATTTGTAAGAGCCGTAGTTGAACATCGAGCAGTCGCGCGGATGCGTAACCTCGAACAGATAGATGCCGCCGGGCGTGAGGTTCTTCGCCACCGTGCGGAAATGATCGACAAGGTCATCACCCGTCGCGAGACAATCGATGCTGTCGTACATGGTGACGATCGCATCGACGGGCTTTGGCAGCGAGAAGCCGCGCATGTCCGCCGCGATCCAGTCCGCCTCGACGCCTTGGCCTTTCGCATAGACCTTCGCGAACTCGATCATCTCCGGGCGCAGGTCGAGGCCGATGGCGCGCACGCCTTTTTTCACAAACGCGCAGACGTGATAACCGGGACCGCAGGCGATCTCGAGCACCGAGGAGAGCGGGCGTCCATTCAGGCGCCGGTACTCGTCCATAATGAAGGTGACTTCGGGGTCGATATCGCGACGGAAGGCGATGTCGTAATACGACGCGCGCGCATAAACCTGATTGAACTCCGCCACGACACAAAACCTTTGTTGCGGAGCCTCTTGCCGACCCCGGAAGGGAAACCAATAATGGCGCGCGAAAGATGAAAATCAAGGATAGCTTTTCTTGCAACCGGCCTCCGCTCGCGCACGTTTGATCCGCCGGTTCGCGAGTGTTTTCTTTAGTTTGTTTGCCGGCGTCGACGCCGCCGCGGCCGGCGAGGCTGGGGACGACCCGTTCTCGGCCGAGATCGGGGTTACGTCGGATTATGTCTATCGCGGCCTGTCGTTCAGCGACGGCGGGCCGGCCGTGCAGGCGTCCGCCACCTGGACGCCGCGCGCGGGTCTGCATATCGACGCCTGGGCATCGTCCATCGACTTTGGTCCGGGCGATCCCACCGACGCCGAATTGTCCGCGACCCTCGGTTATGAATTCGAGACCGGGCCGATCATCCTCGACACCGGCGTCACCTATATCGCCTACCCCGGCGCGCCGCGCGGCGGACACTATGACTATGTCGAGCTTTACGGCTCGGCTCGTACCGTGCTGGCGGGTGGAGAGGTCACCGGCGCGCTGCATTACACCCCGCGTTACTCGGGCGATGGGGGGCCCGCCCTGTTTTCCGACATTGAGGGCAACTGGCTCCTCGGCGCGGGCGTGAGCGGCGTTGCCGTCATTGGACTTGCGCATCTCGCTCCCGCCGCCGGCGGCGACTATGTCTATTGGCAGGCCGGTCTCGCGGCGGAGGCGTTCGGCTTGACCTTCGATCTGCGCTACCACGGCAACAGCGCGCGCGCCTGCACCAGCCCCTGTGCCGATCGTGTTGCGCTGGCGGTCATGAAGGCTTTCTAAAATGCACGCCGTCGCGCCGTAACGCCTTCAGATCGCACGACTTTGTTCTCCGGAAATCGTCCAAAAGTTACGGCGCGGCCTGTTGCCCCGACGCACCACCGCACTGCGGAATTACATGCAATTCCAACCCTCTACGTCGGGTTTGACCTCAAACGTGTTACAAAGGCGCGGGGATAACCGCTGGTTTTCACCCTTTAGACGATTTGAGTTCGGAATTCGCAGCTTCCTGGGAGGGAACTCTGATGCACGCGCACTTGAAGTCTGTCTTCGCCAAAAACCTTCTTTCCACCACGGCGGCCGCGGCGCTGCTTGCCCTCGCCGTGCCCACACAAAGCTTCGCGCAAACACAAACCGCGCAAGGCGAACCTTCGTCACTGGACGAAATCGTCGTCACCGGATCGCGCATCGTGCGCGACGGGTTCGAAGCACCGACGCCTGTGTCCGTGCTGAGCTCCGACGATTTGAACGTCATTTCCACACCCAACATCGCGGACGCGGTCAACCGCCTGCCGGCCCTGCAGGGCAGTCTCGGAACGACCAACGCCAGCACCAACGTCAGTTCGGGCACCGGCGGCGTGAATCAATTGAACCTGCGCGCGCTCAGCGCGGTGCGCACGCTCGTTCTGCTCGACGGCAAACGCATTGTCGGCGCGACCCTCGCCGGTTTCGAGAACAACGGCTCGACACCGGACATCAACGGATTTCCGGGAGGTCTTGTCTCGCGCGTCGATGTGGTGACCGGCGGCGCGTCCGCCGTCTACGGCTCGGATGCCTTGGCCGGCGTCGTGAACTTCGTACTCGACCGCGAATACACGGGCATCAAAGGCGAAGTCCAGGGCGGCGTCTCGACGTACGGCGACGACGAAAACTACAAACTGAGCGTGACCGGCGGCACACCGTTCGCCGGCGGCCGCGGCCATGTGCTGCTGTTCGGCGAGCACACCTTCTCCGCGGGCATCACCGGCAATCCACGTCCCTGGAACGATGCCAAATACTCCACGGCGCTCATTCTCAATCCAGCCTATGTCGCGGGGAATGGCCAGCCGCAGTACATCATCGCCGGTCCCGTGGGCCTGTCGAACGCCACGGCCGGCGGCCTGATCCTCAGCGACAACGTGAACGGCACGAACTCGCCGTTCCGCGGCATCCAGTTCCTGGCGGGCGGCAAACAAGCGCCGTTCCGCTTCGGCACGATCTCCGGATTGCAGATGGTCGGCGGCGACTACGATCAATCCAATATCTGGAAGTGGCCGTCGCTCGACCTCGAAGTCCAGCGCACCAACGTTTTCAACCGTCTCAGTTACGATCTCGCCGACAACGTCAACGTCTATACCGAAGTGTCGTGGGCCTATACCCACGCCCTGAACAGATCGCTGGTGCCGAACTTCCGCCTCGGCAACATCAACGTGCGTGTCGACAACGCCTTCCTGCCGGAGAATATCCGCGCGCAGATGGTCACGCTCGGCGTCACCAATCTGACCATGGGTTCGTTCATGGCCGCGGGTCCACG
>JADZAK010000078.1 GCA_020852595.1 Rhodospirillaceae bacterium | reverse complement strand
TCGGCGTCGGCTTGAGACGCAACCGTCGCATACTGTTCGTCGAGGATGTTGTAGCTGACGATGGCCTGTACGCGGTCATCGACGAGGCGGTTTGGCCCTTCGTTCAGATAGAAGTTCGCGGTGAGAATATAATTGGCGCGTGAGCTGGTCGCGTCGCGCCGCACGCCGACTTCTTCCGTACGCGTGGTGAGATGGATCTCAAGATCGTACAGCGGCTTGTCGGTCATGCCGCGCGGCTGCAGCTGCTCCCGCAGCACCTGACGCAACTTCTGGCCCTGACGGTCGGGGAGCGGACGGATCACCACCTGGCGCATGGCATCGTTGACGCTCGGCGCGGCGGACAGGCTGCGCTCGCCGTAGAGCGGCGTGAAACCGCAGCCGGACACGGCGGCAAGAACCACCGTGACCGCAACTGCCCGCAGAGTTTTAATCGCGACCGTCATTAAGCAACGATGTTGACGATTTTTTCCGGAACCACAATGACTTTTCGGGGAGCCTTGCCATCCAGCTGTTTGGCGACCGCCGGCAGCTCCAGCGCCGCTGTTTCACAGGTCTTGGCGTCGGCGCCCTTGGCGACCGCGATGGTGCCGCGCAGCTTGCCGTTCACCTGAACCGCGATCGTCACTACACTGTCTTCCAGCAAGGCCGGATCGTGCGCCGGCCAGGAGCCTTGAGCCAGGATGGTCTTGTTGCCGAGCAGTTCCCACACTTCCTCGGCGATGTGCGGGGTCAGCGGGTTGACGATCTGGGCGACGATGGACACGCCGAAACGGAACACGGCGTCGCCACCGGTCACAGAACGATCCATGTCTTCCACACGGTTCGTCAGCTCGCGGATACGCGCGACGGCCGAATTGAAGCGGAACTTCTCGAGATCGTCACCGACCGCGGCAATCGCACGGTGAATCTGACGCAAGACCGTCGCGGCCGATGCATCGAGATCCGCCGGGATGTCCTGCGCCGGGATTTCGCTTGCCGCCGCGGCCATGCGCCATAGACGGTTGAGGAACCGCCACGCGCCTTCGATACCGGCGTCGGTCCATTCCAGATCGCGCTCGGGCGGAGAATCGGAGAGCATGAACAGGCGCGCCGCATCGGCGCCATAGGTCTCGATGATGTGCTGCGGATCGACCGTGTTCTTCTTGGACTTCGACATCTTCTCCGACCGTCCAACAGTGATCGGCTGACCTTTGGCCATGGCGACGCCGTTCACGACTTCGACGGCGCCCGGTTCGAGCCAGGTTCCATCGGCGGCACGGTAAGTCTCGTGACAGACCATGCCTTGGGTGAACATGCCGGCGAAGGGCTCCTTCAGATCGAGGTAGCCGCATTCGCTCATGGCGCGCGTGTAGAAGCGCGAATACAGGAGGTGCAGAACCGCGTGTTCCACGCCGCCGATATATTGATCCACGGGCAGCCACTTCATGGCTTCGGCCTTGTCGAACGGACGGTCGTCGACATGGGGCGAACAGAAGCGCGCGAAGTACCAGGACGATTCGACAAAAGTGTCGAAGGTGTCGGTTTCACGCACCGCTTCGGCGTTACAGCTGGGGCACTTCACATGCTTCCACGTCGGATGGCGCTCGAGTGGATTGCCTGGCTTATCGAAGGTGACGTCCTCGGGCAACGTGACCGGCAGATCTTTGTCGGGCACCGGCACCGGGCCGCATGTGGCGCAGTGAATGATCGGGATCGGGCAGCCCCAATAGCGCTGGCGTGAAACACCCCAGTCGCGCAGACGGTACTGCACCGTGCCTTTGCCGAGCTTCAAGCCTTCCAGCTTCTCGATGGCCGCGCGCTTGGCGGCGTCGACCTTGAGGCCGTTCAGGAAATCCGAATTCACGATGACGCCGTCGTCGGTGAACGCGACGCTGCCGGCTTCGAGCTTGTCGGTGAAGGCCTTTACATCTTCGCCCACGGGCGCGACCACGCAGTAAACCGGCAAGCCGTACTTGCGCGCGAACTCCATGTCGCGTTCGTCGTGACCGGGGCAGCCGAAGATGGCGCCCGAGCCGTAATCCATCAGCACGAAGTTGGCGGCGAATACCGGCACGGTGCGCTGGGGGTTGAACGGATGACGCGCCCTCAAGCCCGTATCGAAGCCCTTCTTCTCGGCCATCTCGATCGCGGCCGTCGACGTCCCCGTGCGTCCGCATTCGGCGATGAACTCGGCTAAGTCCGGGTTGTTCTCCGCGAGTTTCGCGGCCAAGGGATGCTGCGCCGAGATCGCGCAGAACGAAGCTCCGAACAGCGTGTCGGGACGCGTCGTGAACACTTCCAGCGATTCGCCGCGGTCGGTCTTATCGGCGTTCACCAGCGGCCACTGCACGCGTGCGCCTTCCGAACGGCCGATCCAGTTGTGCTGCATCACGCGCACTTTGTCCGGCCAGCGATCCAAACCTTCGATCGCCTTCAACAAGTCCTCGGCGCAGTGCGTGATTTTCAGGAACCACTGGGACAGCTTGCGCTGCTCGACATCGGCGCCTGAGCGCCAGCCCTTGCCGTCGATGACCTGCTCGTTGGCCAGCACGGTGTGCTCGACCGGATCCCAGTTCACCCACGACTCTTTCCGGTAGGCGAGACCCGCCTTCAGGAAGTCGAGGAACATCTTCTGTTCGTGCTTATAGTATTCCGGCTCGCAGCTCGTGACCTCGCGGCTCCAGTCCAGCGAGAAGCCGAGCGGGCGGAACTGCTCGCGCATGTCCTTGATGTTCTGGCGCGTCCACTTGCCCGGATGCACGCCGCGCTCCAGCGCCGCGTTCTCGGCCGGCAGACCGAAAGCGTCCCAGCCCATCGGATGCAGGATGTTGAAGCCCTTGGCCTTCTTGTAGCGCGCGACCACGTCGCCGAGCGTGTAGTTGCGCACATGGCCCATGTGCAGGCGTCCCGACGGATAGGGGAACATCTCGAGCACGTAGTATTTCGGCTTGGGCGAGTTGGGCTCGACCGTGAAACAGTTACGGCTGGTCCAAGTCTCCTGCCACTTCGCTTCCGTCCGGCGGAAGTTATGGCGCTCTTCCGGTGATGCCATTGCAATTCAAGACCACCCGTTGCCGGGTGGCCCTACCCAATTCTGTTTTGAAGGTGCTGCTAGAGGTGCAGCAGATGAGCCGAGTTAGTCTTTTTCCGCCACGGCACGAAGTCGAAGATCGCGGGCGCGCGACAGCACAGCGTTTTCGAATTCGGTGGTCATCTCGGCGTTGACGGCCGCATCGCTCCACACGCCGCCCGAACGGGTCTGGCGGAAGATCGAGATGCGGATGCCGTCGGCGCGCAAGGTGGGGCCGAGGATGTAGACGTTAACCTTGAAGCGCTCGTCCGGCGTTTCGGGCGGCGCATACCATTCGGAGATAATGACGCCGCCAAACGGATCAGCCGAGGCGAGCGGCATGAAAGCCAGCGTATCGAGAGAGGCGCGCCACAGGTAGGCGTTCACCGCCACGGGCGCGGCCACCGCATTTTCCTTCGAGCCGCCGAACAGGGTGAGACCGACGCCGCCGTTCGAGAAGATGGTGTCGCGGTTCTCGGTGACGGTGCCCGCCACGCCTTCATAGGTCTTCCCGGAGCTGCACGATGCGACAAGCACGGCTGAAAGAGCCAGGCCGATGGTCGTCGCGGCGCGGGTTACCTGTGAAACTCGAACGCTCATTCTTACCAATCTCCTGCCGGGGGGCATGAAACGCCCGCCGTTACTGCTTCTTTTTGCACTCACATGCACCCTTTTGCACCGTTCAGGCCGCAAGGGGAGGCCGTTATAGCCAACCCGTGTCCCCTTGCGAAGGCCCTCCAGAAATGGCGCAACTGCCAGCCAACATGATGTTTTTCAGCCCGAAAATGTGTATAGCCGGGCCGGGCCAACTCCAGGTTCGCAAATCGGTAGAGTTACTGTCACGAAATACATCGCAGTTTGGTCATATCGCTGCCGCAAGGCGTCTCGTAAAGGCAAAAAAACCATGAAATTTCAAGATATTGTAGCCGCCGCCCTCCTGGCGTCGACGGCGTTGACCCCTCTCGCCGCCACCGCAGCGCAGCCGAATACCGATATCGCGCGCGAAATTCAGGTTCTTAAGGATCAACTCGGCGCCCTGCAAAAGCAGCTCGAAGCGCTTCAGGCCCGCGAAGCTGAAGGGCGCGCGGCGCTCACGAAGGAAACCGAAGCCCGCGAAGCGGCCGAAAAGGCCGCGCGCGACGCGAACCTCGCCGCCGGCGGCCGCAACGTCATCGAAGCCGGCACCGCGAAGATGATCCCGCCGTCGAACCCGAAGGTCACGCAGTCGGGCGCCAACCGTTTCGCCATGTCGAGCGCCGATGGCGCCTGGACCATCGCGCCGACGGGCCGCATCCACTTCGATATGGGCGTCTATCTCAATCAGGACCCCGAAGGCACGACCGGCCCCGGCACGGCGGCCGGCGGCAAATTCTCGAACGGCGTGAACGCACGCCGCGCCCGTCTCGGCATCGCCGGCCGCGCGATGAGCGACTTCACCTACTCCGTCATTCTTGACGCGGGCGGCACGCAGGACGGCGTTGCGACCCTCAATGAAGCGCGTCTCGGTTACGCCGGCATCCGCAATACGGTTTTCGAGGTCGGTTACGGGCCGCAGTACTTCCAGCTTGATGACAGCACGAGCTCGAACGACATCGTGTTCATCGAACGCTCGTCGGCCGGCAACATCGCCGGCGGTTTCACCGGCGGGGATAATCGCTTTTCGGTGGGCGCGCGTACATGGGAAGCGAACTGGTTCGCCGCCGCCGCGATCACGGGTTCGACCCCCAATGTGTCGCACGCGCTGTCCACGCGCGGTTTCGGCGCGTACGGCCGTGTTTCGTACAATCCAATTCAAACCGATCTCAGCTCGCTGCATTTCGGCGTTTCAGCTTCGAAACTGTTCGAAGTGCCGAACGGCGGCCCGAACACGCCGGCGACCATCACACTCTCCGATCGTCCTGAATCGCGCATCGACACCACCGTGCTTCTCAACACGGGTGTCATCGGCACCGCCGGCAATCCGGTCACCGGCGTCGAAATTTACGGCGTGCAAACCGCAAGCGCCTTCGGCGGCTTCTTCATGCAGGGTGAATACAGCTGGGACAAGGTCAAGCGTCTGCAAGGCCCGACCGCCGGTTTTGCGGGTGGTTACATGCAGGCCAGCTACACCATCGGCGGCCGCCGCACCTATGCGCCTGCCACAGGCTCGTACGCGGGCGTCAATCCGGTTACGCCGTTCTCACCGAAGAACGGCGGCTGGGGCGCTTTCGAGTTCGCCGGACGCGTCAGCTACATGGATCTCGTGGACAACTACACGTCGCGCGCGCTGGCGGTCGATCAGCCCTATATGGTGAACGGCGGACGTCAGACCAGCTACACCGCCGCGCTCAACTGGTTCTGGAATTCGAACATGCTGTGGAAGTTCAATTACGTTCACACGAAGTTCGAGAAGGAAAACCCGATCACCGCCACCAGCGCGTTGCCCGTCCCCTTGGGTCTTTCGCTTGATACGGTGCTCGCGCGCTTCCAGATCATGTACTAGGGCGAAATCGCTCGTTAAAGCGCCTTTCAGCGGGCCCCCTTTTCGCCTAGGGTATTGGCGAAACAGGGGTTCTTATGAAGGTGTTGCGCTTTGGTACGTGTGCGCTGATCGCGGCGGCGGCTTTGCCGCGCGCCGCCTATGCCGCCGATCCGATCACCGTGAGCCTCGGCGGTTTTGTGCGGCAGTACTTTTTCGTCGCCGACCAGACCGAGGCGCCGACCGAGAACCTCAACGCCGCCGGTATGTTCACCGACGCGCGCGTGGCCGTCGACGGCCGCACCGTGCTCGACAACGGTATCACCGTACGCGCTTACCTGCGCTTCAAGGCCAAGACACGCGAAACCTCGAACCTCGACGAAGGCTTCGTCGAGATCGTGAGTGGTCTGGGCCGTATCCGGGCTGGTGAGCGCGCGGGCGTGAACTACGCTATCATGGGCGATCCGGTGCCGCAGGCTTTCTTGTCGACCTACGAAGAAGTTGTCGGCGATGCGCTGGTGGCGCGCAACGGCATCACCTTGCGCGACGCCTTCACCTTCAAACGTTTCACGGGCAACGCGCTCGGCGTCTCCTATCAGACACCTGAGATCGCCGGCTTCCAGGCGGGCGTCACGTATCATCCTACGCCGCGCGCGTGGGAAGGCCCGGTGAACAGAGCATTGATGCCGAGCAACGCGGTGGATGTCACCGCCCAGTACCAAGGCGACTACAGCGCCGGCACGTATCGCCTCACCGGCGGTTACTTCCATTCCAACTCGCGCACGCTGGAGAATGACGGCATCGAAGCGTGGAACGCCGGCGCCGGGATTACCTACGGCGGTTGGGAACTGGCGGGCGCATATATGAATGTGAAACCCGCGACCCGCCTTGATGAACGCGCGTGGACGGTCGGCCTGTTCTACGCCATCGGTCCGATCCAACTTTCCGCCGACTACCGCGAAGCCAAGCGCCGCGCGGCGGCCGGATTGAACCTCTACGAATATGCCGATCGCATCACGCTGCAGTCCGCCTACAAACTCGGGCCAGGCATCAGCGTCGGCCTCGCCGGATTTTACGGCGATCAGACCGACGTCGCCGGTCTTCAGTGGGACGGCGGCGGCGTGCTGAGTGGCCTCAAGGTCGATTTCTAGCGCGAGGCTTTCCGCAGTCCATGTCACGCACGATCCGCGACGACGATGCGGTCGAGACCGTCACGGTCGAAAAGCGCAAAAAGAAAATCGCCGGCTGGCGCGAGTGGGTGTCGTTGCCCGACTGCAATATCAAGCGCATCAAAGCCAAGCTCGACACCGGCGCGCGCACATCCGCGCTGCATGCCTCGAAGATCACGCCGTTCACCAAGGATGGCGCGTCCTATGTGCGTTTCGTGGTCCATCCCATTCAACGCAAGAACAAGCCCGCGGCGACCTGCGTCGCGCTGGTGATCGATCACCGCCGGATCATGGATTCCGGCGGCCGGTCGGAAGAACGTTATGTGATCCGGACCACCTTGCGTATCGGCCTATCCCAATGGCCGGTAGAGCTGAGCCTGACCAACCGCGACCAATTGGGTTTTCGCATGCTGATTGGGCGCCAGGCTCTGCGCCGGCGTTTCCTGGTGGACCCGGCGCGGTCTTTCGTCACCAAACTTAAACGCCGCCAGAGCGCGAAATAATTTAGGGATCAACGCCGTTTGCAGGGCGTTTGGAGGGGGGTTAAAGTTAAACCCCCAAACGAACTTCTTCGTTTTTCCGTACCGGTGCCTTCCGATGAAATTTGCGATGCTCGCACGCAACGCCGAACTCTATTCGCACCAGCGCATCGTCGCTGCGGCGCGGGCGCGCGGGCATGAGATCGACATCGTCGATACGCTCAAATGCTACATGAACATTGCCTCGCACCGGCCCGAAGTCCGCTACAAGGGCCGCCCGCTTGAAGGCTATGATGCGGTGATCCCGCGTATCGGCGCGTCGATCACCTTCTACGGTCTCGCGGTGCTGCGTCAGTTCGAGATGATGGGCGTGTATCCGCTCAATGAGTCCGTCGCCATCGGACGCTCGCGCGACAAGCTGCGATGCTTGCAGCTCCTCTCGCGCGAGGGCATCGGACTCCCCGTCACCGCATTCGCGCATGCGACCAGTCAGCCGGACGATCTCATCGACATGGTCGGCGGCACGCCTTTGGTGATCAAGCTGCTGGAAGGCACGCAAGGCATCGGTGTCGTGCTCGCCGAAACGCGCTCGTCCGCGAAAAGCATGATCGAGGCCTTCGGCGGCGTCGAAGCGAACATCCTGGTGCAGGAGTTCATCAAGGAAGCCGGCGGCGCGGACATTCGCGCCTTCGTCATCGGCGGCAAGGTCGTCGCGTCCATGCTGCGCCAAGGCGCGCCCGAGGAATTCCGCTCGAACCTCCATCGCGGCGGCAAGGCCCAAGAAGTGAAGATCACGCCGGAAGAGCGTTCGACGGCGGTGCGCGCGGCCAAGACGATGGGCCTCAATGTCTGCGGTGTGGACATGCTGCGCTCGAATCACGGACCGGTTGTGATGGAGGTGAACTCCACACCAGGCCTCGAGGGCATCGAGCTCGCCACCGGCAAGGATATCGCCGGAATGATCATCGAATTTCTTGAAAAGAGCGCGGCGCCCAACAAGACGCGCACCAAGGGCGAAGGCTGACGGCTTGCGCCGAGTCGCCTCACGCGGCGACGGCGCATCCTCGTGCGACCTCACACAGTCTTAAGCAGACTTCCAAGGCCGTCTTTTTTACAACAGTCCCCTGGTGCACCGGGCCCTTTTTGTGGGGTATTTGCCACAACCGGGGCTATTTGGGAGGTTTGGACCCGCATCATGTTGACCGGCTCTACTTGGGGTGCAAATTTAGATGAAATACCCAAGGAGGGCGCAGGTAAGGTGCGCGCCGCGATCGTCATGAAGCGTTTTGGTTCCATCATAGCTGTCGGCTCTACCCTCTTCGCGGGTATGGGGTCCTACGCCATGGCGGCCGAGTTGCAGACGACCGCCTCGGCGCTTCAAGTTCCGGCCCCGCCGACCTCGCAGCTTTCAGTTTCTTCGAACAATAGCCTGGGCATCGGCTACCAGAGCCCGGCAACCGGCGCATTCAGCCTGGGCGCCCCGATCGTGGGCGGCCGCCGCGCCGTGGGCGGTCTCGGCGTTTCGCGCACGCAGGACGTCAGCGCGCGCTATTCCACCCATTTCCTGGGCGGCGATGTGGGCGTGTACGGCGGCTATGCCGACCAGCCCTCGACCCTTGCCCTTTCGCCTGTGTCTTCGTGGAACTTCGGCGCGACCGTCGGTTACGCCGGCGTCTACGTGCTCGGCGGTGTCAGCGACACCAGCTCCTTCGGTCCGTTCATCGGCCGCGAAGGCTGGGCCGCCGGTCTTGGTTACGACTTCGGTTCCGTGAACCTGCGCCTGACCTACGCCGCCGAAGGCAGCGACATCGGCCGCGTCAGCCGTGTGGCTGAGCAGCAGCAGATCACTCTCGGCGGCATCTATTCGTTCAGCTCGCGCTTCCGGCTGAACGCGGATGCGTTCTACAGCGATTACAGCCACGGCACCGCTTATCTCACCGCGCCCAATGCCAAGACGCCGCAAGGCACCGGCGCGCGCGTCGGCGTGCAGCTGCGCTTCTAAGTCCCGCTATTTCCCTAAAGCAAAACTGATCCCCGCGATTCCGGCAAAGCCGGCCGCTTGCGTTTGCGCAAGCTTGTCCGGTGATGCGCCGCCAAGCGCGAGCACGGAGATCCGCGCGGCACGCACGAGCATCGCGCCGCGCGAAAGACCAAGCGCGGCGCGGTCGGGATGGCTTCGTGTCGGAAACACAGGCGCCAGGGTCGCCGCGTGCGCGCCGATATCATGCGCGCGCGCGAGGCCGCGTGCACCATGGGCGGCGGCGGTCAGGAGACGCCCGCGCAACCACAAGCGCGCCGCGCTCGACGGTCCGCGCGCCGCGGCGTGTTCGGGAAGATGCAGGCCGTCGGCATGAACGGCGGCCGCGAGCCGCCAATCGCCCGCGACAAGAAAGAGAAGCCCGCGTGCGCGGCAAAGCGCGGCTAGTTCGCGCGCGAGGACCGCGCGGTTCGCGGCGCCATAGTGACGGAAAATGACCGCGCACCCACGCGGCAGCGCCGCGACGGCCGCGGCAACATCGCCGCCGCGCGTCTCGTCCGTCAAAAACCACACGGCCGGAAAACCTTGCGATTTGAGCTTATGGCGGGTGTTTGTTAGCAATAGGGCCATGAACGATTCTAACAATCCGCGCGAAAATCTCGACGCCGTATTCGGTGATATCAGCCGTGCCGCGCGCGCCGCCGCGCGCCCCGCGGCGGGGGTGACCCTCATCGCGGTCAGCAAAACCCACGGCGCCGAGGCCATCACGCCCTTCATCGCCGCAGGTCACCGCGACTTCGGCGAGAACCGCATCCAGGAGGCGCAAGCCAAATGGCCGGCCCTGAAAGCCGGCGCTCCGGATCTTCGCTTGCATTTGATCGGTCCGTTGCAGTCCAACAAGGCCGCCGACGCGGTGGCGCTGTTCGACGTCATCCACACCGTCGACCGCGAGAAGATCGCGCAAGTCCTCGCCGCCGAGATGGCGCGCCAGAACCGACGCCTTCCCTGCTTCATTCAGGTGAACACGGGCCGCGAGCCGCAGAAGGCCGGCATCGATCCGGGGGAGGCCGAGAGCTTTGTCGCGGCCTGCCGTGATCAATGGAATCTGCCGGTTGTTGGCCTGATGTGCATCCCGCCCGTCGAGGAGCAGGCGTCGGTCCACTTCGCGTTTCTGAAGGACCTGGCCCGCCGGACGGGCCTCTCCCAGCTCAGCATGGGCATGAGCGCGGACTTCGAGACAGCCGTGCGTTTCGGCGCCACACACGTCCGCGTGGGTAGCGCGCTCTTTGGCCCACGGGAAACGGGGCGCAAAAAAATGGAAACCGAGGGTAACTAGACCGTATCGCTTTGTAACGTCTTACGGCCCGGCAACATGCGTTGCAGAACGCCGTCCTTCAGCACGAAGTGGTGATAGAGCGCCGCGCCGATGTGCAGAATCACCAGCGCATAAAGCGCGAACTGCGCGTAGTAGTGAATGTCCTGGGCCGTGGCCGAGAGGTCGAAGCTGCGGGGCACCAGGTGCGGCAGATCGAACAGGCCGAAGATCGGGATTTCGCGGCCGCGGGCGGCGAGGCCGATATAGCCGGTGACCGGCATACCCAATAAAAACAGGTACAAAGTGGCGTGGGTAATGAAAGAGGCCACGCGCTGGCCCATGGGCATGCCTTCGGGCGGCGGCGGGGCGGCGTGGGTCAGGCGCCAATACAGCCGGCCTGCCGCCAGGAGCAACATCACAAATCCGATAGATTGGTGGAGCGCTAAAGCCGACCTGCTGGTCTGGGTATCGTCGATATAGACGGTTCCAAGGCCGAAAATCACCGACAGAACGATGCCCAGGGCCATCAGCCAATGTAAGGCGATGGCAACGGGTCCGAATTTCGCTGGCGGCTTCTGCATGATATAGAGGTCCCCGAATCGAGCCTGGGACGATAAACAAAGGAGAAACGAGGTGTCATTAGGAATTATGCGCGCGCTTGGAATTTCCATGGTGGCGGGCGCAGCGATGCTCGCCCCCGAAAGCGCGAGCGCGGTCGACTGGGCGAAAGTGCCGGAGAAGAACATCACCTTGTTCTATCCCGCGCAGATTTCGTGGGACCGCCTGTTCACGCCGGGCCGCCACAGCGGCCAGCGCCGCTGGCCGGAAAAGACCTGCGTCGGTTGCCATGGCGACATCGATGAGGGCCCGCTCGGCGACAGCCTCGTGGATGGGGAAAAGGACAAGGAACCGGCGCCCATCGCCGGCAAGCCGCCGTTCGTGAAGGCCAAGGTCAAGACGGCTCACGAGAACGACACTCTGTTCGTGCGCATTGAATTCGATCCGGGCAAGCAGCCTAATGTCAAGATGGACAAGGACTTCGAGACCAAGGTCACGATGATCCTCGATGACGGCGGCGTGAAGGATTCCAAGAACGCCGGCTGCTGGATTACATGCCACAGCGACGTGGAAAGCATGCGCTGGAGCGTGGCGGGCACCACCAAGTATCTCACCGACACGCGCATCCCCAAGAGCGGCGGCGACATCATTAAGTCGGAAGAAGAGCTGGCGAAAATGCGCGCGGCTGGATACTTCCTCGAGTACTGGCAGGCGCGGATCAATCCGGGCAAGCCGGCCGTTGCCGTCGACGGCACTATCCTTGAGAAGCGGTCTACCCACGAAACGCCGGCCGTGAAGGTCTCGGCGACCGTGACCAAGGGCGTGTACACCGTGATCATGTCGCGTAAGTTGGATGCGGGTCCGGGCTATAAGAAGATCGTGCCGGATAAGAAGTACACCGTCGGCTTCGCGATCCACGCCGGCCACACTTCGCAGCGCTTCCACTACGTCAGCTTCGAGCGTTCGTTGATGCTCGACGGCATTGAAGGTGTCGCGGATCTGCTCGCCCCGGCTTCGGGCGGCGGCGCGGCGCGCTAGAGAAAAGTATCCGCTCTATTTTTGCCGCGTGTCCTAATCCGCCGCGCGCGAAGGCGCGCTATCTTTAGATAGCCGACCTTCGTCGGCGGCGGCTTCCACCTTTCGGGGACACGCGGTCAAAAATCGGCGCGGATATCGATATAGGTCGCACCAGGCAGCGCGCGGAGGATCGACAGCAGATCCTCCCGCGCCAGCGCGACGCAGCCCGCGGTCGGCGTCAGGTCCGGCGCGGCAACATGCATGAAAATGGCGCTTCCCGCGCCCGGCACGACCGGCTCGTCGTTGTGCGCCAGCGCCACCACCACGTCGTAAAGCCCATCGTCGCGCCACATGTTCTCGGCGCTGGCGGGATAGGGCAGCTTGACCGGGCGATTGTAGTTTGGATCGTCCGGCGCGTCGCACCAGCCATCGTCCTGCAGGATCGGCGCGACGGGCAAGCGCGTGGTCGGCATCATCAGTTTGTCGCTGCGATAGAACACTTTCTTGAGTGCGTATCGTCCCAAAGGCGTCGCGCCGTCGCCCTCATGTTTGTCGCGCTGGATGCCGCTGCGCCCGAGGACGCAAGGAAAGGCGAAGTTTTTGTAACGCAGCGTTCCGCGCGTCACGTCCGTGGCGATGGGGGCAACGACGATGTCCATGGGTTAAAACAGCATGGGGCTAGAACAGCATGGGGCTAGAACAGATGGCCTGAGCGCTTCGCCTTGGTCTGGAGGTAACTCCAGTTATGGGCGTTGGAGGGAAACGTATGGGCGACGCGCTCGACGACTTCAATACCGTGCCGGCCAAGCGCGCCGACTTTCGCCGGATTATTGGTCAGAAGACGGACGCGCGTAAAGCCGAGCACACGCAGCATGCGCACGGCAGGCAGATAGACCCGCTCGTCGTCGTCGAAGCCAAGCTGTTCATTGGCGTCGACCGTATCGAAGCCGCGGTCCTGCAGCGTGTAGGCGCGCAGCTTGTTGACGAGGCCGATGCCGCGTCCTTCCTGCGCGAGATAGAGCAACACGCCGCCGCCTTCCTTGGCGATCGAGGCGATGGCGCCGCGCAACTGATCGCCGCAGTCGCAGCGCATCGAGGCCAGAAGATCACCGGTGAAACATTCCGAATGCAGGCGGGCCAGAACGGGTTTGGCCGGATCGGGCGAGCCGATGATGATCGCGAGATGTTCGGCGCCGCCGTCGCGCGGACGGAACGAAATGATGCGCGTGTCTTCGCTGTCGGCCAGCGGCACGCGCGCTTCGCTGATAGGGCGCAAGTCGCCGGCGGTGTCCTGGTCGTAGCGCACAATCGCCGCGGCGTTTACCGACAAGCGGCCATGACGACGGGTCCAAAGCTCCGGACTATCGGCCAAAGGCGCGATCACCACGGCGGGAAGCAGGCGGGCGATTTTTGCGAGCACAACGGCGGCGTGGCCCGCGTCCGAGGCCGGCACGCCGCGCGCGGCCACATCGGGCGGAGGCACGGGCTGCTCGACATCCGGATCGATCAACGCACGGATGCGCGCGGGACTGAGTTCGTTGCAGCCCAATTGGATGGCTTGCGCGGAGGGCGCGGTCAGGCCCAGGACGGCCGCGCGCCGCCCCGTGACAACGAGGCAGGCCGGGCCGACGCCGGCCTCGGTGAAAAAGGGCGCCGGCCACAGATCGACGGTCTCGGCGGCGCGGACAAGGGCCGCGCCCTTGTCGCCGGTCCCGAGAATGACGACCGCCCCGCCGCGCCGCAGCTCCGCAACAGCCCGGTCGACGGCTTCCAAGTCCGCGAGGGACAGGGCGCCCATTTGTGGTTCTGATTTGTCGTCGGCTCTAGCGTTCATGCGTATGGGGGATATATAGCCTTGCGGGGCCTGTCCAGCCACGTATCCCACACGATCACAACCAATTGTGCATGGCGGGATGGAGGCCACATAAGGCAGGACGTTCGCAGCAGAACCGGCCTAGAGTAGGCGCTATAATAAGTGCCGCGTATTTTAAGAACGGAGATTGGGCCCTCGTGTCATCCGCCCGGAGCATACTTATCGTCGACGACGACGACCTGTTGCGCGCCTCGCTGAAGGAGCAACTCGCCTCACAAGGAGATTTCAGCCGGATTGATGAAGCTGCGACGGGCGCCGACGGCGTCGCGCAAGCCACCGGCAGCGTATTCGACATCATCCTTCTGGACCTCAATTTGCCAGACATGGACGGCCGCGAGGTCTGCAAGTCTCTCCGGGAGCGCGGCGTCCGCTCGCCCATCATCATGCTGACAGCGCTCGATTCCGATGACGACACCGTCACCGGCCTCAACGCCGGCGCCAACGATTACATCACCAAGCCCTTCCGCCTCGCCGTGCTTCTCGCGCGCGTGCGCGCGCACCTGCGTCAACATGAGCAGTCGGACGACGCGGTGTTCACCATCGGGCCGTATCAGTTCCATCCGGCCGCGAAGATGCTTTCCACCGGCGAAGGCAAAAAGAAGATCCGCCTTACGGAAAAGGAGACCGCGATCCTCAAGTATCTCTATCGGATCGGAAACAAGACGGTCTCGCGCGAGACGCTGCTGGGCGAGGTGTGGGGATATAATGCGGCCGTGACGACGCAGACCCTCGAGACGCACATCTATCGCCTGCGTCAGAAGATCGAGGAAAATCCGGCCGAGGTCAGGCTCCTGATCACGGAGCCGGGCGGGTATCGCCTAAACGCGTAGGCGTTCAAATAATTAACCAACGCGTAGACCCCCGAAGGCGCCGGACGCCGCCGAGGCGGCGCCGGCATTTGCCTTCGGTCGACGCGCGAGGGCTACTCGCGCTTCGAGATATTGCCAAGAAGCTCGAGGACGTTCTTGCGAAGGTCCGCGTTGTGCAGGCGCCAGTAGGCCCGCACCAGCTCCAGCGTTTCCGTGCGCTGCATCGGATCGCTATCGGGTCCGCCGACAGCTTCCTCCGCGATCCCCTCGACGGCGCTGCGCGCTGTCGGAGTGGTACGGTCGCCCGTCGTGTCCGGTCCGATGTCTTCGAAGAAGTAGGCGATCGGACAATTGAGGACGCGCGAAATATCGAAAAGGCGGCTTGCGCTCACTCGGTTGTGGCCGCTTTCGTATTTTTGGACTTGCTGGAAAGTGACGCCGATATCGCCGGCGAGTTGTTCTTGGCTGATGTGCAGCAGCGTACGCCGTAGCTTGATCCGTTTACCGACGTGGATGTCGACCGGGTCGGGACCGCCGCCGCGCGTGCCGGGCTGCCGCCCTCTGCCGCGTGCTTTCATTGGTAAAACTGTCAACTCCGTTACCCATTCTGTTTATATGTTGAACAAAAGCCGCTTCCGACATTTGCTCCTTCTTTTTATTAGCGACGTGACGCTTGTTATTCAGCATCTTCACCGCCCTACAAAGATGGATTGAAAAATGCACAGGCGCAAGCAGCGGGCGGTAGCCAGTCCTCTGATCCTCGCAATCGCCGGTGGCCATTACGAGGAGCTGCGAGGAGAACTTTCGATAAATCGAGGGGTTAGAGTAGGTCTGGGCGGTTATTAAAAGCCGTTCATGCGCGGGTGAATGGGAGTCAACCCCGGCGCAGCGCGACTTGAGGAGCAAACCTTTTGATCTGGATCAAAGAATTGCCCTGGCGCCGGCCTAAAACCGACGCGACAATGTCGTCCCACCTTCGCGCATACGATGCATCAACATAGGTTAAAAATGCAGAAGGACGAGCGTGTGTTAGCCGAGATGCTGGAAGTGATTGAGCGCCGCAAAAGCAGCGATCAAGTAACTTCATATACCGCGCGACTTTATGCGAAGGGCGTTCATAAAATCGCGCAGAAGGTCGGCGAAGAGGCCGTGGAAACCACGGTTGCCGCGGTGGCTGAAAGCAAAGAGTGGCTCGCGCGCGAAAGCGCCGATCTTCTCTATCATCTCCTGGTGCTTTGGTCCGCGAAGGACCTCGCCATGGCCGATGTCTGGGCCGAACTCGAAAATCGCTTCGGCGCCGCCGGCATCAAGGAACTCCGGAAGAAAGGCTGAGCATGTACGACGACAACAATATCTTCGCGCGGATTCTGCGCGGCGAAATCCCATGCAAGAAAGTTTACGAGGACGAACATACGCTTGCTTTCGAGGACATCAACCCGCGCACGCCCGTACATACACTCGTCATTCCCAAGGGGAAGTATGTCTCCACCAACGACTTCGCCGACAAGGCGAGCGATACCGAAATTGCCGCGCTGATGCGCGCTGTGAAAAAGGTCGCGGCGCTCAAGGGCGTCGACGCTTCCGGCTACAGAGTCATCGTCAACACCGGCGTCGAAGGCGGTCAGGAAGTGCCGCACCTTCATTTTCACGTCCTGGGTGGCCGCGCCGTCGGCCCCATGACGGTTCTCAAATAATACGAGTAGAAAAACGCGGGCGCGCTTATGAAGCGGCCCGCGTGTGGAGAGCCTGGTTTTCCTCCTCTCGGATCCTCGTTCGGGAGCGACCGCCTTAGTCGCGGCGGCGATCCAAGTTGACGTCATCCGGATCCGTGAAAGCTCCAACGGCCGCGCCGCCGGCTGCCGTGCAGGCTGCGGTGGCGCCTATTCCACCAGTGCGGACCGCCCCGGCAGAACGCGCCGGTAAGAGAGCGCCTCTGCGATATGACGGCGCAGGATGTTGTCCGAGTGATCTAAATCCGCGATGGTGCGCGCAACGCGCAAAATGCGGTGATACCCGCGCGCCGACAGTTTCATTTTCTCGGCGGCTTGCGTAAGAAGCGCGCGGCCGTCGGCGTCGGGCGCGGCGATTGCCTCCAAGGCTTCGCCGTCGGCCTCCGCGTTGCAGGTCGGGCCATCGCTTGCGCTAAACCGTGCGTTCTGCAATGCGCGCGCGGCGGCCACCCGCTGCGCGACCGTCGCGCTACGTTCCCCGGATGCCGGTGTTGAAAGATCCAAGGGATCGACCGCGGGGACATCGACATGCAGATCGATACGGTCGAACATCGGGCCGGAGATCTTGCCCTGATACTCCACCGCGCATTTGGGCGCCTTTCCACATGCAAGTTGCGCATCGTCGAGATGACCGCAACGGCAAGGATTCATTGCAGCGACAAGTTGGAAGCGCGCGGGATAGCTCACATGTGCATTGGCCCGTGCGATCATTACGCGTCCGGTCTCCAGCGGCTGGCGCAGGGCTTCAAGACTTTGGCGCGAGAATTCGGGAAACTCGTCCAGGAAAAGCACGCCGCGGTGGGCCAGCGATATTTCGCCGGGGCGCGCTTTCACCCCGCCGCCGACGAGAGAGGGCGTCGAGGCCGAGTGATGCGGATCGCGAAAGGGGCGCCGGCGCAGGATCGTTCCGCCCTCGAGTTGGCCGGCCACCGAATGGATCATGCTGACTTCAAGCGCTTCGGCCGCCGAAAGCGGCGGCAAGAGCCCCGGCAGCCGGCTCGCAAGCAGCGATTTTCCCGAGCCCGGCGGCCCGACCATGAGCATGTTGTAAACTCAAGCCCTAAAAAACAATAGGTGCAGAAGGCCTCCTCGTCCTCATTCTACTTTTTAGTAGAACCATTCTTCTCGCGAGTGTATAAGAGAGGCAGGACGGATGGCCTGCAGCCGCCCCACCCCCGTCCTGAAGGAGGAGCCTAATGCCGCCAAATGAAATCGGAAAAGAACTCCGAAAGCTTCGGCTGGAACGTGGAGAGCGCATGCTCGAAATGGCCAAGAAGCTGGAGATTTCCGTCGCGTACCTTTCTGCCATTGAGACCGACCGCAAGACCCCGCCCGTCGACTTCGCGGGGAAGATCATCAAGAGCTACGGCCTCGGCGCGGTCGATGCGGAGCGCCTGAAGCAGCTCTGCAATCGCGCTCGCGAGACCTTCACCATTAACGCCACGTCCACTTTGCAACGCGACACCGCCGCCGAACTGCAGGCCGGTTTCACGCGCCTGAACGACGACCAGCTTACGAAGATCAAACTCATTTTGGGATCGAAGTAGATAGACCTAGGGGAGTTACCGATGAGCGGAGGAGACTTCATTGTTCCGGCGAGAAGCTGGGCCTCGATTGCGGCCCAAGCGAAACTCGTGAGGCAGGGGTTCGGCTTGTCCGACACACCGTTCCTGCCGATCATCCCGTTGCTTGAGGCGCTCCCCGATATCATGCCTCCTTTCCAATTTCGTGTTGATGACGACGCGAACATGGTTGGGGTCCTCGGCGTGACTGCGCCGGACGGCTCCTACATCGCCCTTTCCGAGTCAGTCTACCGCCGTGCCTGTGAGAACTCGCCGCGCGACCGCTTCACCGCTGCACACGAGCTGGGCCATTTGTTTCTGCATAGGGGAACGAACGGTGCCGTCTTTCAGCGGGTCAGCGACTCACGCGCGAGCGTGCCGGTCTACAAGCGCAGCGAACCGCAAGCCAACTTGTTCGCGGCAGTCATCTTGATGCCGCAGAAATTTATTCAGCTCGGCGATGATCCCGCCGACCTGATGGAGACATTCGGAGTGTCATACGAGGCCGCGACCAACAGGCTCGAGACTCTCGCGAAGAAGGGAATCTGATGCGCGTGGGGGCCGTCGTGTGCGGCCTCCCGCTCTACCAACTTAGACACCCATTGCCTCGGGGTGTCGTGGCTACGCAGTCGCGCCCGTCAGTGCATCGACCGTAGTGAAGCGAGGTTGCCGATGGAGGAGAAACACCATGGCAAAGACTTACAAACCGGGTGAAGAAGCCCCGCGCTCAGGCCAGTACGAAATGGTCGGTCCGCGTGGTGGACGCTTAGGTACGGAGCGGACCGTCGTGCGCGGTGAACCGCTGCCGCCTACGAAGGGTCCGGGTCAGAGCTACATCCTGACCGATCCGACGAAGACGAAGTAGAGCGGAGGCGGGGGTCTCGAAGCGCCAACTCCGAGCCCCCTAATCCCGCTCCTGAGCCAGAAGGCCAGAACGACCTCGTGCCGCTCAAGTGCAAGTAAGCAGCGCAAACAAGCGGCATCGAGTGACCGAAGTCAAGAGTCCCTGAGCAAGAAGCTCGGGGCGCTCACCTCCTCGTCAACTCAAGCGCTCTGAAAGGAGCCCGCTATGCCTAACTATTGCGTGAACAAGAATGCCCAGGCCAACGGCGACCATGAAGTCCACCGCGACGGGTGCAGCTATCTACCCGCGCCCGCCAATCAGCACTACCTGGGCAACCACCTGACGTGCCAGTCCGCCGTCCTCGCGGCCAAGCAGGTCTACCGTCAGTCAAACGGCTGCGCGTACTGCTCGCCCGCTTGCCACACTAGCTAGCGATTGCAGACCTTTAGCGGGTGTCGGGCCTCTGCACGTTGCGGAGCGCCCGCCTCGCGACGGTTCGCGGTGTGACTGTCGATGAGCGTTCAGACGCCCGGCCTCGTCGACTGTCCTGCAGCTCCGCCGCCGTCGGTGTCCGTAGCTTTCAGGAGGCCTTTCTCAACAATCATGTCCCACACCTCCCGCTTACCGGCGGAAACACCCACGGCAAGACCGCACACGCCCGCAAGCCCTGCGGCTATCGCCCCGAACAAGGCCTTGTCCTCCATAAGAACGAGCAACCACAGCAGCGTCGCCAGAACGGCAAGTCCCTTCAACGCCCCGCCGAGGCCGCGCGTGGCCAAGTAGAGCCGAACGCGACGAGGTAGTTCGATAGGCCCGCGTACAGGGTCCGTCATATTCTCCTCCCCACTTGCCCCGCTCGTCTCCAAACACAGAGTATCTATATGTCCGGTGGCGGGCCAATAGCGGGTTCCGCGACTTGAGGCAGTTGCGGATTCCCGGGGCGTCGGCGTCGGTTTTACTGGCCTCTTTGCGCGTGTCTGTTCCTTGTACTGTTCATTTTGAACAGACCCTCAGAACGGGGCCTCATCGCCGGGCTTCCAGTTCGCGTCGGCACCGGCAGCGCGAGCAAGTTCAGCTATCCACGCCAAGACCTGCGGACGGTCCTTTGGAGGGCCAAGCGCTTCGATGTTCTCTTGGGCCACGCGGCACGCCTCGGTGATCGCCTTCAAGCGAGCGCCGTCGTCGGTTCGCCTGCGCCGCGCTGCCGCTGTCTCTTCCTCTTCGCCGTTCGCCTGCCGCATCGCGCGAGCAATGCTGGGGTACAGCCGCATCATCCAGTTTCGGATAGTGGTATGCGCCTTCACGTTGGCGAAGTCGGCGGCGATCTCGCGGTAAGTCTTGAACCCGCTGTCCGTAGTGCGGTGTCGCCGCGCGGTGATGTACATGCGGAAGGCCTGCAGAAGGTCAGCCTTGGACAGTGGGCGCGGGTTCTTCAAGTTGGCTTGCGCTGCGGCCCACAACGCCTCGTCGTGAGTCATCACCACCACGTCGGCCTGAATAAACTTCATGCCAGCGCGTCGATGTGCATGCAGGCGGTGCCAACCGTCTACCGGAACAAGCTTGCTCCCGATCTGCGCGAGCGTAATCGGCGGCATGCACTTCGGGTCCGCTTTAATCGCGGTGGCGTATCGCGCGACGGTACCAAGGTCCACGCCCTTGACGCGGACTTGCATGCGCGGGTCTTCGCTGATGCTGGCAATAGGTATGCGGCGCAGTTGACCGCGCGTCGCTGGGGTCTCTCGCTCGTTGTTCATTGTGCTGGGTCCTGATGAAAGAGAAGTGAGGCGGTCAACGCATCCCGCCTCACGATGGGCCTTCCGGCCACGCATCCGACCACCGGCATGGGGACAATCGCTCCATAGCCGGGCCGGGGTAGTCCTCTCGAAATTGCGAAGTAAAATATCCCGCTGTTTACCAGCGCGGTCTCCAACCGCCGCCCGAGCCGATGAAGAGTGAGCTGCCGGTATGGTTCACTAGGGCGAGCTGCGCCCGATACTTGGTCTGGACGTTGTACGTGTCCTTCCACGTCCAAAGACCGTTGGACGGTCCCCGCAGGCCCGCGCGGTTCAGTCGCTTGGCGATGAAGCCGGGCCGAGTGTGGGCCGCAATGATGAGGTCGTTGATGCGTTGGCTCACGTCTTCGCCGGAGCGCTGGACGGTAGCGAGCGCGTCGTAGGGCGCGGGGTCGTAGTGATCGACATTCGGCTTCTTTTGCATGGTCCTCCAAGAGTCAGTTGAGGGGTGTGGGGTGACCCAGCCGGGCGGGGACATTGACTGTCAGCCGCACCCGGCCAGTGACCTCTGAGATTTGTTAGACGGAATATTCGCCGGTCGCTTGGTCGGCTCCCGTCCGCGCGGTGATCACGAGCAGCGGCCCCGCGTAGAGGCGTAGATTGCGCCCCTCACGCACTGTGCCCCAGCGCTTGCCCTGTGGGTGTGTGTAGTAGGGCTCCTCGCCGCGCGGCAACCACTGCAGCCACGCTTCACGGCCCAAAGCCTGGACGAAGAGCGCGAGGCCAACGAGCGGGCCTCGGTGTAGTTCGATGATCATATGATCCCCCAGCATGTGCCGCTGCGGGATGCAGCGACGTGCGGAGGGTGAGTCGTGGCCGCGCGAAGTACTAGACTGATACTTGGGCGAGACGTATGTTCGGCGTCATCTCCCCGCACAATCCATCCACACATGCATGCAATGCACTCGCGCATAGACCGCGAACGCGCTGCGCCGGGCCTCTGCACGTCAGTTGCAGGACGTAACGCGGCGAGCAAAAAATAGATTCACAAACACACGCATAAACATTCGGAAGCGTCGCCCGTGTGCAGCTCGCGGGAAGGCCAGACCACTGCCGAACGATGCTCCCGAAGTTTTGGTAGCAAGAGGGGCAGGAAACCTCAGGGGCTATCCCCGGTCAGTTCCGCCTGCTTGGATGTTTATGTAGCAAGAGGAGTAGGAAACCCCCCGGTCGCTACTTCCGGCGTCCAGCGCCCTTGGCGGGCCCGTGTGGTGTCATGCGGAAGACAGCGTCTGTCTGCAGGTCCGCCTGTCGCCACTGGAACCCAATCGTCCCGGCCTCGGGATTGATCTCGATGCCAGACACGAGAAGGCGCAGGGCGTTGTTGATGGCTCCCTTGTCCACTTTGGAGGCCTTGAGGAGTCCGCGCAGAGCCTGCACCCGTGAGGTTATAATCCGACTGCTTCGGCTCTCGGCCTGCATCAGGAGGGCTCTGTGGCGCTCGCGGCGCTCGGACAGCTCTTCTTCCAACACGGCTATGCGTTGCGCGATTGCGCCGGGTGGTGACTTGGTCCCCGCTCCTGCCTCATCGACCAACCGGCCAATCTCCTCGGCCCACTCGTCCATCTCGGCTTGAAGCCGGTCGGCCTCGTCTTGGGCTCTTTGGGCAAGTTGGTCATTGGACGGAGCCTCACTTAGTAGCCGCTCGGCCACAAGCATGAGACCCGCTTCCGCGTCGTCGTAGCGGACGGAGACGCCAGTGCATCCGGCCTTAGAGCGGGCCTTAGTGCAGGTGAGGTATCGCCACCCACTGCCTTTGTTCGCCACTGTCAGTGCGTCGCCGCACTTCGGGCAACGGGCTAACCCGGCGAAGATGTTCCCCAAGGGGGCGTTGGCGTGTCTCCCGCGTTGCGCCGCTCCGGCCTCCGTCCGCAACGCCTGCACCTTGTCGAACAGACCGCGCTTGATGAGCGCTGGATAGTAGTCAAGGACGCCAGCCTCTGCGCGACGCACTCGCTTACCGCCGCTGTAATGGACCGTGTGAGGAACGAGTGTGCCGATTACGGCGGGATTCGAGAGAAGCTTGGCGATGTAGCTGCGGCCCCAATACTCCGCCGTCGAGAACGTCGGGACCTTTTCCTTGTTCAGTGTTGCGGCGATGGCGTGCTGCCCCGTGCCTTTAGATGCAAGATCATAGATGCGACGGATCACTTTCGCCCGTGCCTCGATAATGTCGAACCGACCGTCCTTGTTGGGCCGGAGCCAACCCGGGCAGCGAGTCGTCAGCATCTCCTTGTGCTCCGCCGCGAGCGTGCGCTTGTTAGCCCACGCCGCTTGCAAGCGACGCTGCTTGGTCGCGCTCTCCTCGTGCGCCCGCGCGAAGTGCAGGACCACCATGATCAACGCGAAGTGGTCG
The DNA here is from genome assembly GCA_020852595.1 of Rhodospirillaceae bacterium. Taxonomy (GTDB): domain Bacteria; phylum Pseudomonadota; class Alphaproteobacteria; order Rhodospirillales; family Rhodospirillaceae; genus SHVO01. Next base: position 2,586 of record JADZAK010000078.1, on the reverse strand, counting down.
GTGTCTAATAGCTCCTTGTCGTACATCTTCCCGTCCATCAGCGTGACCACCACGATCCCCGCATCGCACAGGTTCTCAAGTGTGCGGATGGCCTGCCGGACCTTGTCGCGACTGATGCGGTCCAAGGACTCCACGAGTAGATAGCTTCCCTGGGCCACCACGCCCACCCGCACGGCCTCTAGGAAAATACCGAGAGCGCCGTCGGTCATGTTCTTACTGCGGAAGCCGGAGAGCCCGCGATCCTCGAAGGTCAGCTCTTCGTCCAGCTCAAGCTTATGCTTGGCCGCGTATGCGCGAGAGGCGTCGCTCTGACGGCGCAGACTATCGCCCTTGAGCTGTTCCGGCGTTGAGAAGCGGAGGTAGCTATAGGCCTTGGGGGACGGCGCTGGGGCCGGGACAACAGAACGTTTCATGCAGCATTCCCGTAGTTTGGGTTAGTGCTGCAGTCAATAACTTGAGCAGGTTATGTCCGCCGGCGGCGGCGATTTCGAGGGCGCGCTTGGCGGTCTCCTGGCCTTTAACGTCCTTAAGGTCGAGAAATGCGCTTTCCGCGCGCGACGCGGACGGCACGGCGGCGCCGAGGGTCGAGACGCACTTGAAATGGTTGATCAGTTGCAACAGGGTCTGCGGCGCGAGCACGTCGGCCCCGCCGGCCCAGGCCGCTTCGCCGCCCTGCGCTCCGGGGCAGATCAATCCGCGCCCGCTGGCATTGGCGGCGATCGCGGCCGGCAGGACGCCGGCCACCGCGGCAATGGACCCGTCGAGGCCAAGTTCGCCGAGCGCCGCATAGCCGCCAATATCCTCGACACCGACAACGCCCATCGCGACAAGGACGCCCAGCGCAATCGGAAGGTCGAAGTGACTGCCTTCCTTCTGCACATCGGCGGGCGCGAGATTGACGGAGATGAGTTTCGCAGGCAAGGCGAGGCCGATGGCGTTCAGCGCCGCGCGGACACGTTCACGCGATTCCGCAACGGCTTTGTCGGGAAGCCCAACGATACTGAACGCGGGCAGCCCGCCCGAGATCGCAACCTGCACCTCGATGGGCAGCACCTCGATCCCCGAAAACGCGACCGTGTTGATATGCGCAACCATCCCGCCCCCCGCGAGAGGCGACTATAGCCGCGATTATCATGCGTTAGAACGTCAAAGGCGGCGGATGTGCGCGCTAAACAGCCGGCGGTATGGGCGCGCCCAAAAGTGCTTTACGTTGAACAAAGGACATCGTCATGCCCTTCTTGTCGAAGGCGTCCTTCACGGCGCGGTTCAGATCGAACTGCACCGCCTGTAAATGAGCCGGCGCCGCCCAGATTTGCGCGACGATAGTGATCCCGGTATCGGCGAATGACGCCAAGCCGATCTGCGGCGGCGGGTTTTCAAGGACACGCTCGTCGCGCGCGACGATCTCATGGACGATCTTCAAGGCGAGCGCCGCATCATCGACGTAGGACAAAAGGAATTTGAGTTCCGCCCGCCGCGTGGCATTGCGGGTGAAGTTCTTCATCGTGCCGCTCCAGATCAAGCCGTTCGGCACGACCACATGAACGTTGTCGGCCGTGTCGATCTCGGTCACGAACAAGGTGATGGAGCGCACGGTGCCGTTCACGCCGCCGGCTTCGATGGCGTCGCCGACGCGGAACGGTCGGAAGAACACCAGAAGAAGGCCGGAGGCGACATGACTCAAAGTGCCCTGCAACGCGAGGCCGATCGCGAGGCCCGCGGCGCCAAGGACGGCGACGAAACTGGTGGTTTGGATGCCGAAGCTGCCCAGCACCGAGATCAACGTAAACGCGACGATGAGATATTTCGCGCCGGAGGCGGCGAAGATGGTGATGGTCTGGTCGATACGCTTTGAACGCGCACCCGCGCGCTGAATCGCACGATAGACGGCGTTGGCGATCGCCCAGCCGAGGAACAGCGTGATGAACGCGCCGATGACACGAAGGCCGTAGGTCGTAATCACCGCCAGCATCGTATCGACGGTATTGAGAAGGTGCCGTTCGATCTGATGGGGGTTGAGCTTGGTGATCTCTTCCATTGCCTTACCTAGAGCCGCGCTTCGATGGCATCCCACACATCCGCTTCCAATGATGTGCCATTGAAGCGGTTGATTTCCTGAATCCCCGTCGGCGACGTCACGTTGATTTCAGTCAGATAGTCGCCGATCACGTCGATCCCCACGAAGATCAGGCCGCGCTCGCGCAAGGCCGGTCCGATGATTTCGCAGATCTCCTGCTCGCGCTTGGTCAGTTCGGTTTTTTCAGGACGGCCGCCCACATGCATGTTCGAACGCGCTTCGCCCGCCGCCGGCACGCGGTTGATGGCGCCCGCCGCCTTGCCGTCGATGAGGATGATGCGTTTATCACCCTTACGCACTTCGGGAACATAGCGTTGCACGATCACCGGCTCGCGCCAGGTGGTGGTGAACATTTCCAGAAGCGCGCCGAGGTTCTCGTCGTCCGGGCGGATATGGAACACGCCCGCGCCGCCGTTGCCGTACAGCGGCTTGATGATGATGTCCTTGTGGTCGCGGCGGAAGGCGCGGATTTCCTCGACGTCCGCCGAAATCAGCGTCGGCGGCATCAC
>JADZAK010000077.1 GCA_020852595.1 Rhodospirillaceae bacterium | reverse complement strand
GCGAATGGATGGCCGAGGCCTTCCTGAAAACCACCGGCGGCGACGCGAAGGCGCTCCTGCTGCTGATCGGCAGCTTCCCATCGGTCCCGCGCGCCGCGCTCGCGTCGTTTGAAATACCGGTCATGGTGCTGACCGGCGCGCAGGATCACGACAACGGGTCCGCCCGCGCGCTTGCCGACGAACTTCCCAACGCCACCTACGTTGAAGTGCCCGGCAATCACATGAGCGCGGTGACTCTCCCGGACTTGGGTAACGCCCTCGCGCGCTGGTTCTGACGATTTCTACAGGCACGGCGCCTGAAGTTTTTCGCCCATTCATCGTAACGCCCCTTCGATTGCGCGACGATCATGCTTCACGACGCACGCAACACGAGCGATTTACCCTGATCGGTTCAAAAATTTCGTCCTCACAATCGCCGCATTTCGGAACGTTAATAGTCTCGGCGGGGCGATAGGAAGGAAAACCGATGCAGAGATTCAAATCCCCGAAATTCGTAGCCGCGCTCATCGCCGTCGGCGCCCTCGGCCTCAGCGGCTGCGCCACCAAAAAATTTGTGAATGAACAAGTGAGTCTGAGTGACTCGCGCACGCAGACACGGCTCGATCAACAGCAGGCTCAGTTGAGCCAGCTCGATAAAACCGCCCAGGACGCGCTCAAACGCGCGACGGACGCCGGCAAGCTGGCGGAGGGAAAGTTCCTTTATTCGATGGTCTTGTCGGATGATTCGATCAAATTCCCGCTCGATAGTTCAAAATTGTCTCCGGAGGCCGAACAGCGCCTGTCGGTGTTCGTCGATAAGCTGAAGAGCGAGAACCGAAACATTTACCTGGAAATCCAGGGTCATACCGATGCGACCGGCGCCGACACGACCAACCAGCGTTTAGGGGAGCAGCGCGCCGAAGCGGTGCGTGTGTTCATGAACCGGCACGGCGTCCCGCTGAATCGCATGGCGACCATTTCTTACGGTGAGAAGGATCCCGTGGCCGACAACAAAACGCGCGCCGGCCGGTCCGAGAACCGCCGCGTCGTGTTGATCGTGATGTCCTAGCAGGTGTTGGGGCCGCGCCCGTTTTTCTCGGGAGGCGGCCCCATCTTCGTTAGCGGTCCACCGGGCTCTTCACCAAACCCAACAGGTCCGACCAGCGCCACGTTTCAGCGCCAATGGCGAAGCGCGTGCCGTCTTGCAGGGACAAGCTCACCAGTCCACGCATTTGTTTGGTGCGGCACGCCTCGGGGGCGAACGCCAATTCCCACAAAAGCGCCTGCCTCACCCCGGACAGGCCTCGGCCGTCCTGTTCGGCGGCCCGTACCCAATCACCGTTCCACAACATCACCGCTTTGCCCGCGCGCCCCGCGCGCACGACCGCGCTCTGCACCATGGGGTCGCGGCGCAGCGCTTGCTGCAGGACGCGCGCTGTATTGCAGCCGCCCGTGCCGCCTCCACCGTCCGCGCCGTTCCCACCGCCAAGGCCCTCACTGTCGGCGCTCACAGCATCGGCGAGTTGTGACTCACTCATGATGTCCGATGTATCGGGCGCGGGCGGCGCGATCACTTCAACGGGTTCGTCCGCCGGGACCGGCGCGGGCGTGGGCTCCGGAACGGCGGGCGGCTCAGGTATGGTCTCGGCAATCTCTTGCGGCGCGCCGCTCTCACCCGGCGGTCCGGGCGGGCCTGGAGGATCGCGGCCATCCTCCATCACGGTGACGATGACCTGCGAGGGCGCGGTGTCCGGCGGCTCGGGCGCGATCTTCAGCCAAAGAAGCCCCGCCGCGACCGCGATATGGGCGGCGATGCTCACCGTCCAGCCGACGGAAAGTCCGCGCGGCTTTTGCGATTGTTCAGAACGCTCGCTTGAGAGGGGGCCGGCGCTTCTCGTCATGTTCACAGAAGAACATGGCCGCGCGGCAAGAACGTGGCGAAATCGCCAAGTCCACGCGCTCCGCCGAACAGCCGTTCGCGGAGCGCGTGTAAAGGGTGCGGCTTAACGCTCGGCCGGGGTTTGCGCCGGCTTATTGTCCGAGGCGATTTGTTTGCCGGCCGATGCCGGATGCTGGATGAAGACCTGCGTCATGTTGAGCGTGATGGCCGATGACAGCGCCGTATTCTCACCGGTCTTCGGATCCGGATAGGCGTCCGCCACGCGGCGCATGGCCCAATAGAATTCCGGCGAGTCCAAGCGGTCATAAGCCAGGTGGTGCGTGGCGTAACCGTTGGTCCAGTCGAGCAGAGTGGCGACATCGAAATAGCCGCCCATCATGCCGTCGGCCTTCGTGGACGTCAGCGACAGGCGCAGTCTCATATCGCGGATCTGCAGCGCGCGCGGGTGACCGCCTTCGATCTGCCAGGCCCAGGTGACGTTCTTCTCGGGTTCGGTGATGAGCACACCGCCTTCGATCTTGCCCTTCAGGTGCTGGATGAGCGGCTTGCCGTAACGTTCATCGACGCGCTGCGAGCCGCCCGGCGCGGCTTTTTCGCCGGTCGCGTCGAGCAGGATCGGATCGCGGCCGCGCATGATGGTAACGTCGACGTTCGGATCGTCGGCAAGGCTGTCGACGCCGGAGATCTCGATCATCATGCGGTTGTATTGAAAGCCGCGGAGGAACTTGCTGGCGAACAACTGCACCTGGCCGTCGGGACCGCGGAAGCCGGTGTTGCAGCCCGTGACGCGATAGAAGGCGTTATCGATGCCCTTCTCGCCTTCGGGGCTGGTGAAATCCTTCGGTCCCACTTTGCCGTCGAGGTTCAAGCCGAGCGCGGTGCTGCCCGACGTTTCGATGTAAGGGAACTGCGCCGGATGGTCGGCCGGGAAGGAATTGAGGCCTTCACGGGCGAGGATGGTGTCTTCCATCTTGCCGCCGGCCGGCCATAGCGCCTTGAAGATCTCGCGCGGCCCATGCGGGTTCAGGCCCTGCGGGCATTCCGCTTTGCCGTCGGCGGTCTGGTAGACCGAAAAGTGCGCATCCGCGACCACATAACCGATGCGCCCGTCTTTGAGGGGCGCGGTTTCGTCGGCTTGCGCGGCGCCTGCGGCCATCAACGCGAAAAGCGAGACGGTGGTGAAGGTCTTCGAAAGAATGCTCATGCCTGTTTCCTTTTCGAATGTCGCTGTCAGCCGCCGCGTCCGCCGAGATCGCGGATCCAGAACGCCTGATAACCGTTCCACCGGCCATGCCATTCGCCGGTGTTGTTGCCGAGGAAATCGCCCGGCGCCTTGTCCGGGGCGTAGGTGTAGACGGGACGATCGCGATATGCCCAAACGTTCAGCGCGCCCTGCTGGTTGGGCTGCGCGCGGCGGCCGGTATTGGGGTCGACCCACACGGTGGACCAGATACGGGACTCGCTCTTCGCGCCCGCGCTCGCCACGACATAGGGCCAGGTCCGCAGGCATTTCCCGACATCCTTATTGCCGCACACCGCGAAACGGTACTGCTGCGGGCTCTCCATGGTGTCGCAAGGCGTCATGTCGGCGGAGTCTTCGCCGCAGCTGTAGTAATAGACCGTCTTGCCCTGAGCGTCCGCCAGCACGTCGCCGTTCAGCGTCGCCTGGATCGTGAAGTCCTTGGGCGCCGCCGGTGCGGTCTGGGTGTAGACGTTGTGCCAGCCCGGCACATCGCCTCCGTCGAGTTTCGCGGCGGCTTCGTCTTCGGAATAGGTGTACAGCGGCTTCTTGCGGAAGGCCCACTGGCGCACGCCGAGACCGCGCTCGACGATCGACCATTCGCCCTGCGCCTGCGCCGAATGCGGCGCGACGATCGGCAGCCAGGTGCGGGCGCAATCATTCACGCAGTTGGATTTGTTCGGGCCGTCGCTGTCGGACTCATAAACCGAATAACGCGTGTCGGTGAGCAGCATGCGTCCACGCACCGTCGAGATCACGCGAAAGCCGGGCGGGATCGCCGGCGGCGGACCGATCGGCTCGCGGGCCGCCGGCGAATCGCCGCGGCGCGCCATGGTGCTGCCGCCCAGGACATCGCCGGCCACGCGATCGAGGCTCGACGTGTACAGCGCGTGTTTGTCGTAGGCCCACTGCTTCCTGCCGTCATCGCGCGTGATGATCGTCCAGTTGCCGACGGGCTTGGCGTCATCGGCGGCGTACACCGGCGGCCAGTAGGCAATGCAGCTTACGCGCGTTTCGGGGTCCGGCAGATCAAGGCCGCCCGGATAAGGGCTCATGAGACCGGCGCTCTTCAGCACCACCTTGTCGCCGCACACGGATTTATTTTCCGGATCGGCCGCGTAGCCGTTGCGCATGGCTTTGATGGGCCAAGTGTAGAGCGTCTTGCCCTTGGCGTCGGTGAACACCGGACCCTCGAGTTCGTTGACGGTCACCTGGAAGCCCGGCGGCATCGGGACGTTGACGTAGCTCTCCACGGCACGGGCGCGGGCCGTGTCGGCCGCAAAGGAGGTCCCGGAATGACCGACGGCAAACACGCTCATCGAAAAGAGGGCGGCAGCCAAACGGAAGGTGTTCTTCATCCCCGGTCCTTATCTAAAGCGGGCGCGATCCCGGCGCCGAACCACTTTACCACTGAAATCGAATAGGAATTTCACAGTCCTGTCAGGTTTTGTCGCACCGGAAACCCGTCCGTGGAAGCTCAATAACTCTTTAGATAAAGCAGCCGTCTCGGCCACCCCCTATAGTCTTGAGTAAATTCAACATGTTAGCGGGGAAGTCGGAACGCCGCCCGTAGGGCGCTTCAAAGGAACACCTTATATTCTTATCCCGATATTCTTATCCCGTATCGCGGGCCTTACCCCCAAGGCGGCGGCGCCTTCCGCGAGCATCGCGAGCCCGCCTCACTCAGTCCTCGCGTATCGCCCTCTAAAACTATAAAACGCCCCCTTCTCCGAGGCCGGCGATGGAACGCCCGCGGTGGAATTTTTTGTTATTCTTTCGCGCGCTCACCATGATGATTATCGACGTCGAT
>JADZAK010000076.1 GCA_020852595.1 Rhodospirillaceae bacterium | reverse complement strand
CCGGCGCGGGGGCCGGTGCGGCAGCCGTGACCATCTCGGCGCGGTCGCCGTCCATGCGGAACTCCATGCGCGGTTCCACGGCCGCTTTCGGAATGAAGACATCGCGCGGGGCGATGTTCATCCGCGGGGCGGCGGCGGCCGGAGCGCGGGCGACGGCTTCGGCAACGGCCGCGGCCTGCGCCGCGATCGGGGCCGGAGCAACCGGAGCGGCCATCACCGGCTCGGGCATCACGTCCGGGGCCGGAGCGGCGGCCTGGAGTTCAGCCCGCACGGCGGCGGCCATTTCCATCAGAGCCTGTTCTTCAGCCTGCAGGTCGACGGCGCCGCTGGCCGGAGCCAGGGTCGGACCGCCGAAGCCGGCGAAGGACGTCTGCACCGGCGCCAGCGAAGCGGCGAGAGTCGGTGCGGGAGCCGGAGCGACAGGAGCCGGAGCAGCGGCAACCGGGGCCGGAGCAACCGGAGCGGCCGGAGCAACCGGAGCCCGCATCGCCGGGGCCGGAGCGGCCGCCGGAGCCGCGGAGGTGCGGATCTCGGGCATGCGGCGGCCGACCGCGCGGGTTTCGGTCCGCTGCGACATCGGACGGGGCTGCACGCCCGCGGCCGATTCAATGCCGGTGGCGACCACCGACACGCGGATCTTGCCTTCCATGCTTTCGTTGAAGCACGAGCCGAAGATGATGTGGGCATCGCCTTCGACTTCGTCACGGATGCGGTTGGCCGCTTCGTCGACTTCGAACAGGGTGATGTCGGAACCGCCCGTGATGTTGATGAGAACGCCCTTGGCGCCCTTCATCGAGGTATCTTCGAGCAGCGGGTTGGCGATGGCGGCTTCGGCGGCGTCGAGCGCCCGGCGTTCGCCGGAAGCTTCGCCCGTGCCCATCATCGCGCGGCCCATTTCCTTCATGACCGTCCGGACGTCGGCGAAGTCCAGGTTGATCATGCCCGGCATCATCATCAGGTCGGTGACGCTGCGAACCCCGCCATGCAGGACGTTGTCGGCCATCTTGAAGGCGTCCGCGAAGGTCGTCTTCTCGTTGGCGATACGGAAGAGGTTCTGGTTCGGGATGATGATCAGGGTATCGACCACGCCCGCCAGTTCTTCGATGCCGGCTTCGGCCAGGCGCATACGGTGCACGCCTTCGAAGTGGAACGGCTTGGTCACCACGCCGACGGTCAGGATGCCCAGTTCACGGGCAATCCGCGCGATCACGGGCGCGGCGCCCGTCCCCGTGCCGCCGCCCATGCCGGCCGTGATGAACGCCATATGCGAGCCGTCGAGCTCGCGGGCGATGATTTCGAGCGCTTCTTCCGCGGAGTCACGGCCGACGATCGGCTGAGCGCCGGCGCCGAGGCCCTGGGTGGTGTCGCGGCCGAGCTGGATACGGCGGTCGGTGCGGGAGAGGGCCAGGGCCTGGGCGTCCGTGTTGGCGACGATGAAATCGCAGCCTTCCATGGAGCTCTGGATCATGTTGTTGACGGCATTGCCGCCGGCGCCGCCCACGCCGATGACGCTGATGCGGGGCTTCAGCTGAGCCTCGATCGTCGTCTTAGGCACACTAATATTGATGGTCATTTTGCAGCCTCCAAATGTCTTTTTGTCGTTAGCAACGGTTCGAGTTGTTTTTGTTTGTGAGCGTTTTTTGTTGTTTTTCTTGTTTCGGAACTCAGTTGCTTTGTTATCGGTCCGTTTTTTATTTTTGCTTTGGAGTGACTTGATCGAAATGAATGTACATCATTTCTGCGAGTCACGCCTCAGAAGTTCTCAAAAATTCTCTTTCAGCCACGCGCCGATGCGGCCGAAGCCGTTCTTGCTCCTGGCGGCGTCCATCACCGCGTAGTCGGGGCGCGCCACATGCTCACGCAGGCCGTAGCGCAGGAGTCCGGCGGCCGTCGCGAACGCGGGGCCCGACATGGACTCAGGCAGGCCGCGGATCATGCGCGGACGGCCCAGGCGGACCTGCTTGTCGAGGACCAGTTCGGCCAGATCGCGCACGCCTTCCAGCTGGCTGGCGCCGCCGGTCAGGACGACGCGGCGGCCGGCGGTCTTGGCGAAGCCCGAGGCCTCGAGGTGCGAGCGCACCAGTTCCAAGGTCTCTTCGATCCGGGCCTGGATGATCTGAACGAGCAGGGATTTCGGGATCTCATTGGCGCTTTCCTCGTCTTCTTCGCCGACGAGGGGCACTTTCAGGAGCTCACGGTTGTCGCCCGGGGTCTGCATGACCGAGCCGTAGACCGTCTTCAGGCGCTCGGCGCGGGCCACCGGGGTCGAAAGACCCTTGGCGATATCGCCGGTCACATGCATGCCGCCCACGGGGATGGCTTCGACGTAGACAACCTGGCTTTCCTGGAAAACGGAGATGGTCGTGGTGCCGCCGCCCATGTCGATGACGGTGACCCCTAAGTCCTTTTCGTCGTCCACAAGGCACGCGAGGCCCGAAGCGTAAGAGGACACGACCCGGTCTTCGACGTCGAGGTCGCAGCGCTCGATGACCGAGGCCAGGTTGCGCGCGGGGCCGACCGCGGCGGTGACCAGGTGGATGTTGACGCCGAGCTTGCCGCCGTACATGCCGCGCGGGTCGATGATGCCGTTGCCGCCGTCGATCGAGTAGCCGGTCGGGATGCAGTGGATCAGTTCGCGCTCGATGGGGTCGAACTGGGCGCTGCCGTGCTCCAGCACCCGGCGCACGTCGGTATCGCGGATCTGATGGCCGGCCACGGCCAGTTCCACGTCCACGCGGGTCGACTGCGGGGTGCCGCAGGACATGTTCACGAACACCCGGTCGATGCGGCTGTTGGCCATCTGCTCGGCGGCGTCGACCGCGGCGCGGACGGAAGCTTCGGCCTCATCCAGGTTGATGACCTGGCCGCCGCGCATGCCGCGCGAGCGGTGATGGCCGGAGCCGGTGATGTGCAGTTCGCCTTCGCCCATCTCGGCGATGAAGCAGGCGACCTTGGTGGTGCCGATATCCAACGCGGCGAACGTACTGTTGGGGGCGATGGCGTTCGCGCCCTTCAATGTGCTCTTACCGAACATGTTCTTTCCCCTTTGCCTTCCCGCTTAAAGGCGCTGCTTAACCCGTACCGCCGGCGTCTTCGGAGCGCCCGCGACCGCGGGTTCCTTGGCGTCCGGGGTATTGCGCAGGCGAACGACGAGCTGATCTTCGAGGCGAAGATCGATGAACTCGAGGTCGCGCTGCAGAATCTTGTGTTCCTTCTCGAGGGCGGCGAGGCGCACCCACGCCTCGGCCATATGTTCTTCCGGCAGGCGCACGGAGATGCCCCCCTCGTAGGCGTCGAGATAGATGTTCCAGCGCCGCGCGCCCACGCGCACCGCAGCTTGAACGCGGCTGGCGAGTTCCGGTTGCGCTTTCAGGACTTCGAATAATTCCGCCGCGTTCGCCGGCGCGTCCGCGCCCACGATCAGCGGCAGGCGCGAGTCGGAGTCCGGCACGTCGACGATCAGGTGGCCTTCATGGTCGACCAGCGTGTATTTCTCGCCGTGCTGCCACAGCGCGTAAGGGATGCGTTCTTCGATCACCATGTGGATGGTGTCGGGCAGGCGGCGCTCGATCTTGGCGGTGCGCACCCAGGGCAGCTTCTCGACTTCCGCGCGGGCCTTGACGACGTCGATGGCCGCGATCGGGGTGCCGACTTCGGCATCCAGCGCGCCGAGCAGGTCTTCGCGCGCCGTCATGTGGCGGCCTTCGACCGTCAGGGCCTTTAAGCGGAAGCCCATCCCGGCGCTGCCTTCGACAAAGCCTGCGTCGGCTGCCGCCAACTCCGGCAGCGGGGTCAGCTTCACGATGGCGGCAATCGCGCCAACGGCGGCGAGGGCGGCCGCGGAACGTAAGATCAGGCGTCGCATTCGGCGTGCTCCACCATCCAGTACATGAGATCCTCGAAACTCAGTCCGACGTAATTGGCCTGCTCGGGCACCAGCGATGTCGGCGTCAGGCCGGGCTGCGTGTTGACCTCGAGCATGTAGAAGGTGTCGCCATCCAGGCGCAGGTCGGCGCGCGAAACGCCGCGGCAGCCGAGCGCCTTGTGCGCCAGCAGGGACAGTTCCATCGCCTTTTCGTACTGCGCGCGCGGCAGATCGGCCGGCAGGGCGTGTTTCGAGCCGCCTTTGGCGTATTTCGCTTCGTAGTCGTAGAAATCGCGGCCCGTCGTGATCTCGGTGACGGCCAGCGGGCGGTCGCCCATCACGGCCACGGTCACTTCGCGGCCCGGGATGAAACGTTCGGCCATGATCAGATCGTCTTTGCCCAGACCCAGATCATCCAGCGGCGGATGGTTGTCGCCGGCGCGTACGATCTTCACGCCGACGCTGGAGCCTTCGTTGACCGGCTTCAGCACGTAGGGGCGCGCCATGACGTCGCCGCGCTCGGCCTCGGCCACGGTCACGATCTTTTCTTCCGCGACGGGGATGCCGGCGGCGGCGAACATGCGTTTCGCGGCCGGCTTGTCCATGGCGACGGCGGAGGCCATGCGGCCCGAGTTCGTGTACGGGATCGCCATCATATCGAGGAGACCCTGGATGCAGCCGTCTTCGCCAAAGCGGCCGTGCAGGGCGTTGAATACGACATCGGGCTTCGCGGCGTTGATCTGGGCGACCAGCGAGGCCATGTCGCGCGGCACGTCGATCTTGGCGACGTCGAGGCCCTTGGCGCGCAGCGCGCGGTCGGCGGCGCCGCCCGAGACCAGCGAGATCTCGCGCTCCTTCGAAAAACCGCCGCACAGGACGGCCACGCGTCGAATGGATGCCGGGCGCTTCATGGACGCGAACTCCGCAACAAGGCGTTCTCATCGTCCGGGGTCACGCCGATGCGGCGCACTTCCCACACGAGTTCGACGCCGGAATGATCTTTCACGCGCTTCCGGACCTCTTCACCGAGGCCTTCGAGATCGGCGGCCGTCGCCGTGCCGGTGTTGATCAGGAAGTTGGCGTGTTTGTGGGAAATCTGCGCCCCGCCGCGCACGAGGCCGCGGCAGCCGGCGGCGTCCACCAGCGCCCACGCCTTGGAACCCGGCGGGTTGGCGAAGGTCGAACCGCCCGTGCGCGCCTGTGTCGGCTGCGACTGCTCGCGCTCGGCGCGGATTTCGCGGATGCGGGCGGTGATGGCGTCCTGATTGCCCGGCGTTCCCTTCAGTTCGGCGCCGGTGAAAATCCAGTCTTCGGCCACGTTCGTATGACGGTAGGAGAAACCCATCGCGGCGGCCGCGAGCTGATGGACCTCGCCCTTGGCGTCCAGCGCCGTCGCGCCGACGAACACGTCCTTGATCTCGCGGCCGTAGGCGCCGGCGTTCATGCGCAAGGCGCCGCCGATGGTCCCGGGGATGCCGGTCAGGAACTCGAGACCCGCGATGGACGCGTCGCGCGCCGCGGTTGCCACCGTCGCATCGACCGCGCCCGCGCCGCAGCGCAGGTTCACGCCGTCGGCGGCAATGGTGCAGAACGCCTTGCCGAGATGGATGACAACGCCCGGCACGCCGCCGTCGCGCACCAGCATGTTCGAGCCGAGGCCGACCACATGCACGGGCACGTCTTCCGGTTTGCCTTTCAGGAACGCCGCCAGGTCTTCAACGTCGGCGGGCGAGAACAGCACTTCCGCCGGGCCGCCGACACGGAACCATGTCATGCGGCCAAGATCGGCCATGACGTCGTAGCGCCCGCGGATGCGGGGCAGACGTTCGGCCAGATCTGTGCGGATGCGCCGCGCCGCCATCACGCCTCCACCCTCCGGGTTTCGGCGGACGAGATTGCCCGCGAACCATTCAGAACGCGCCGCGAACTCAAAGCCCGCCGTAGCTTTAGCGAAGGCTGGGCCATCATCATTTGCTCCGCTTGATGGCGGCGAGGTCGGCGGGAAGGGCGTGCGCCCAGGCGGTGATGTTGCCGGCTCCGAGGCAGACCACGATGTCGCCGGCGCTCGCGATGTCGTCGATCACGGCGGCGAGGTGTTTCGGAGAGACCAGCGCCGTGACGGCCTTGTGGCCATGGGCGTGCAGGCCGTTGATGAGCGCGTCGCGGTCCACGCCCGGGATCGGTTGCTCCCCGGCCGGGTAAACGTCGGCGACGACCACATGATCGGCGTCGTTGAAGCATTGGCAGAACTCGGCGAACAGCGACTGCAGGCGCGAATAGCGGTGCGGCTGCACGACGGCGATCACACGGCCCTTGGTGGCCTGACGCGCGGCCTTCAGCACGGCGGCGATTTCCACCGGATGATGGCCGTAGTCGTCGATGACGGTGATGCCGCTGGTTTCACCGACACGCGTGAACCGGCGCTTGACCCCGGTGAAGCGCGCGAGGCCCTCGCGGATCAGTTCGTCCGAAATGCCCATCTCGGCGGCGACGGACACCGCGGCCAGCGCGTTCAGCACGTTGTGCTGGCCGAACATGGTGAGGCGGATGTCCTTGATCACGCGCTCGCCGCCGGTGAGGCGGTCGGAGAGGGCGGCGTCGAAGCGCACGCCTTCAGTGTCGAGCACAAGGTTCATGCCGCGCACCTGCGCCAGCGGGCTGAGGCCGTAGGTGATGATCTTGCGGTCGGTCAGCTGCGGCAGCAGGGCCTGCACTTCCGGATGGTCGATGCACAGCACGCCGAAGCCGTAGAACGGGATCGACAGCACGAAGGTGCGGAAGGCTTCTTTCACCTTCGCGAACTCTTTGTAGAAGTCGAGATGTTCGGGATCGATGTTGGTGACGATGGCGATCGTCGCGGGAAGACGTGTAAATGTGCCGTCGGACTCGTCTGCTTCCACCACCATCCATTCGCCTTCGCCGCGCCGCGCGTTGGTGCCGTAGGCGTTGATGATGCCGCCGTTGATGACGGTCGGATCGAGGCCCGCGGCGTCGAGCACCGTGGCGACCAGCGAGGTCGTCGTGGTCTTGCCGTGCGTGCCGCCGACGGCCACCGACCACTTGAGGCGCATCAGTTCGGCGAGCATCTCGGCGCGGCGCACGATCGGCAGCATCGCCTTGCGGGCGGCGGCGACTTCCGGATTGTCGGCCTTCACAGCCGAGGAGATGACGACGACACGGGCGTCGCCGAGATTTTCGGCGCGGTGGCCGATCTCGATGCGCATGCCGAGGGCGCGCAGACGATCCACGTTGGCGTTCTGGGCGATATCGGTGCCCTGCACCTGGTAGCCGAGGTTGTGCATGACCTCCGCGATGCCGGACATGCCGATGCCGCCGATGCCAACGAAATGAATGATGCCGATATCGAGCGGCATGGACTGCATCAGGCAGCTCCCCTTTTCATGCTGTGTGTCGAAACGGACGCGGCGGCGGCGCCGGTCTTGGCGCGCTCGCCGTTCTCATCCTGAAGAACGCCGGTCACGACATTCGCGAGCCGGTTGGCGGCGTCGGGAATGGCGAAAGCGACGGCGGATTGCGCGGCGCCCGCGAGGAGCTGGGGCTGCGTCAACAGGCGCACCAGCTGCTCCGCCAGCGTTTCCGGCGTGAATTTGTTCTGCGGCATCACCACCGCGCCGCCCGCGGCTTCCAGATTGCGCGCGTTGGCGCTCTGGTGATCGTCGGCGGCGAACGGGTAAGGCACGAGCAACGAGGGCCGGCCCGCCGCGCTGACTTCGGCGACGGTGGATGCGCCCGAGCGCGAGATCAGAAGATGCGTTTTGGCCAGCAGCTCCGGCACGTTGTCGAAGAAGTGGCGCAGTTGCACATGCGCGTCGGACCCGACATAGGCCTGGTGGGCCCGGTCGAGATCTTCCGGGCGGCTCTGCTGCGAGATTTCGAGGCGGCGGCGCAGTTCCAGCGGCAGGAGCTTCACGGCGTCGGGGATCACGTCGCTGAACACCCGCGCGCCCTGGCTGCCGCCAAGCACCAACAGGCGGATCGTGCCGGTCGCGTCGGGTGCGCGGTACGGCGTGTAGCTGGTCGCGACGATCGCCGGACGCACCGGCATGCCGGTCAATGTGATACGCGCGTCCTTCGGCGCTTTCTTGGCGAGTTCGAAGGAGGTGCAGACTTGATCGACTTTGCCCGCGAGCAGGCGGTTGGCGAGACCGAGCACCGCGTTCTGTTCGTGGATGACGGTGGGCAGGCCGAGCTGCAGCGCCGCAATCATGGTCGGGGCCGCCGCATAGCCGCCGAAGCCGACCACGACCTCGGGCTTCATTTCGGTGAGCAGCGCCTTTGCCTGCAAGATACCGATGCCGAGATTGACGAGGCCCTTGGCGCGGCCGAACAGGCCCTGACCGGCGAGGCTGCCCGCGGTGATGTGGCGCGTCTCCAGGCTGCCGAGGGTGCCGCCGTAGGCCGCGCCGCGCTTGTCGGTGATCAGCACCAGGCGATGACCGCGCGCGATCAGCTCCTGGGCAAGAGCTTCGGCCGGGAACACATGGCCGCCGGTGCCGCCGGCGGCGAGAACGACGAAGTGAGGCATGCGCTTCATGATCAACGGCCCTCCGAATCGCGGCGGCGGCGCGTGAGTGCGAGGATCATGCCGACCGCGACACCAAGCGCGACCAGCGACGAGCCGCCGTAGGAGATGAAGGGCAGCGTCATGCCTTTCGTGGGCATCATGTGCAGGCTGGAGGCCATGTTGATCATCGCCTGCAAACCGAACTGCACCGCGAGACCGCCGACCGCCAGAAGCACGAACAGGTTTTCTTCGCGCATCGCCTTGGTCAGGGCGCGGATGACGATGAAGGAGAACAGCGCGACGATGACGAGGCACAGGAGGACGCCGAACTCCTCACCGGCGACGGCGAAGATGAAGTCCGTGTGCGCGTCGGGCAGGGCTTCCTTGACGCGGCCTTCACCGGGACCGCGGCCGAACAGGCCGCCCTGCTGGAAGGCGCGCATGGCGGTCGCGACCTGATAGGTATCGCCGCTCGACGGATCGAGGAAGCGGTCGACACGGCTCGCGACGTGACTGAAGGTGAAATAGGCGCCGACGAGGCCGGCGAGGCCGATGATCGCGATCAGGATCACCCAGAAGATCGGCAGGCCCGCGATGAAGAACTGCGCGCACCACACGGCGGAGACGACGAGGGTCATGCCGACGTCGGGCTGCGAGAGAAGAATGAGCGCGACGGCGCCCAGCATGCCGGCGGCGATGAGATTGCCGGGGAAGTCTTCACGCATCTTGTGTTCGGCGAACATCCAGGCCGAAACCACGGCGAAGAACGGCTTCACGAATTCCGACGGCTGGCCGAAGTGAATGGGGCCGATGGACAGCCAGCGGCGCGCGCCGTTGATGTCTTCGCCCAGCACCAGGGTCAGCAGCGTCAGGACCCCCGAGATCATGAAGCCGATCACGGCGAAACGGCGCACGTTGACCGGCGCGAGCAGCGAGATCGCGAACATCGTCATCAGCGCCAGCGGCAGGAACACCATCTGCTTGCGCACGAAGTGGAACGTGGTCGCGCCGATCCGCTCGGCGGCCGGCGGACCGGCGGCGAGGTTCAACAAGATGCCGATGGCGATCAGAAGCGCGGTCGCGGCCAGCATCCACTTGTCGACGGTCCACCACCAGCGGCCGACGGTGCTTGTATCGAGGCGCGTGATTGTACGAGCGGCCATCCGCCTACGCCCTCCGGGCTTCGGCGGACGAGGCCGCCGGCGTTGAGATTTGAATGTGCAGCGAGCTCACAACCCGCCGAAGCTTTAGCGAAGGCTGGGTCATTTAGGCGACCTTCCCAACTTGCGGCCACAGCGCGAGCACTTCCTCGCGGAAGCGGTCGCCGCGCTCTTCAAAATTCTTGAACATGTCGAAAGAGGCGCAGGCCGGCGACAGCAGCACGGTCGCGCCCGGAAGTTTGTCCTTCAGCGCCATGGCGCCGGCTTCTTCGATGGCCGATTCCATGTCTTCGTACAGGGCGAAGGGAACCTTGCCTTCGAGGGTGTCGGCGAAATCGTCGGCGGCGTCCCCGATCAGGAAGGCGTGGCGGATGCGCGGGAACAGGGGCGCGAGCGGGCCGATACCGCCTTCTTTCGCGACGCCGCCCGCGATCCAATAGATATTGTCGTAGCACAGCAGCGCCTTTTCGGCGGCGTCGGCGTTGGTCGCCTTGCTGTCGTTGACGAAGGCCACGTTGGCGGTGCCGCCGACCAGTTCCTGGCGATGTTTGAGGCCCGGGAAGGTCTGGAAGCCCGCGATGATCTGCGCGTGCGTGAGACCGTTGCTGACCGCGATGGCCGCGGCGGCGGCCGCGTTCTGCCAGTTATGGGCGCCCGGCAGGCGCGCGACGTTCTTAAGGTCCATGATCGTCTTGGGGAACTGGCCCGAGCAATCGAACAGGTTGCCGTTATCGACATAGAAGCCGGCGGGGACCGGGCGGCGCACGGAAATCGGGATCACCTTGTGCACGCCGTCGCTGCGCAGCGCGTTGTACAGGGCCAGGCACGGTTCATCGTCGACGCCGATGATGGCGGTGCGCGGGGCGCGCTGGTCGGCGAAGATGCGGCGCTTCGCGGCGATATAGCCGTCGAGGCCGCCGTGCCGGTCCAGATGGTCCGGCGTGATGTTGAGCAGCACCGCCGTTTGGCAATGCAGGTGCGGCATCAGTTCCAATTGATAGGACGACAGTTCGAGGACATAAGTGCCGCCGAGGCCGAGCGGTTCGAGTTCGAGCGCCGGGATGCCGATGTTGCCGCCCATCTCGGTTTTCCGGCCCGCATGTTTGAAGACATGCGCGGTGAGGGCGGTCGTGGTCGACTTGCCGTTGGTGCCGGTGATGGCGATGACGGCGGCGTCGGTTTGCGCTTCGACCAGGAGGTCCACGTCGCAGGTGAGCGGCACGCCGGCCGCCGTGGCGCGCACGGCCAGCGGATGGGCTTTCGGAAGCGTATGCGGGATGCCCGGGCTCCACACGATGGCGCGCACGCCGTCGAGGTTCATCGCCTGTCCGTCGAACGCGGTGAAGCCGCGCGCAATGCCTTCCTGCACCTGCGCGGGTTTGTCGTCCCACACCTGCACGTCGGCGCCGCTCGCGCGCAGCGACGCGGCCGCCGACAGGCCGGATTTCCCGAGGCCCATCACGACGACACGTTCGGCGGCATAGCGAGGCGTAGAAATCATAGCGCGTCTACCTCAACTTCAACGTTGCCAGCCCGGCGACGGCCAGGATGACGGCGATGATCCAGAACCGGATGACGACCGTCGGTTCGGCCCAGCCTTTTTCTTCGTAGTGATGGTGCAGCGGCGCCATGCGGAACACGCGCTTGCCGGTCAGCTTGAACGAGGCGACCTGCACGATCACCGACACCGTCTCCAGCACGAACAGGCCGCCGACGATGCTGAGCACGATTTCGTGCTTGGTCACGACCGCGACCGAGCCGAGCGCGCCGCCCAGCGCCAGCGAGCCGGTGTCGCCCATGAACACCATGGCGGGCGGGGCGTTGAACCACAGGAAGCCGAGACCGGCGCCGACAATGGCGCCGCAGAACACGGCGAGCTCGCCGGAACCGGCGACGAAGTGGACCTGAAGGTAATTCGCGAACACCGCATTACCGATGAGATAGGCGATCACCACGAACACGCCGGCCGCGATCATCACCGGAACGATGGCGAGGCCATCGAGACCGTCCGTCAGGTTCACCGAGTTGGCGGCGCCGACGATCACGAACACGACGAAGGGCAGATACATGACGCCGAGATCGAGCAGCAGGTCCTTGAAGAACGGCACGGTCAGCTTGTCGGCCATTTCCGGCGCGCCGATGGTCGA
The DNA here is from genome assembly GCA_020852595.1 of Rhodospirillaceae bacterium. Taxonomy (GTDB): domain Bacteria; phylum Pseudomonadota; class Alphaproteobacteria; order Rhodospirillales; family Rhodospirillaceae; genus SHVO01. Next base: position 7,743 of record JADZAK010000076.1, on the reverse strand, counting down.
GATCCAGTAGCCCGCCGCGCCCGCGAGCGCGATTTCCAGCACCAGCTTACTCTTCCCCGCCACGCCCGCCGACGAGCGCTTCTTCACTTTGCGGTAGTCGTCGAGGAAACCGATGAGGCCGTAGCCCAGGGTCACGATCATCACGGCCCACACATACTTATTGCCGAGGTCGGCCCACAGCAGCACGGCGATGGTGATGCCCAGCAGCATCATCGCGCCGCCCATGGTCGGCGTGCCCTGCTTGACGAGGTGCGTCTGCGGGCCGTCGGTGCGGATCGGCTGGCCGTAGCCTTGCTGCGCCTTCAGCCAGCGGATGATCGCCGGCCCAAACACGAATGCGACCATGAGCGCGGTGATCACCGCCCCACCTGTACGAAAGGTCAGGTAGCGGAACACATTGAACGCCGGAAAGTCGGTCGAGAGTTGGGACAGAAGGTAGAACATGGTTCTAGTTCCCGTTGGCGGCGCGTTGAGAGGGCTTGAGCGAGCGTAAGGCGTCGACGATCGCGTCCATGTGGCTGCTGTGCGAGCCTTTCACGGCCACCACGTCGTCCGCGCGTACCGCGTTCACGACGAGCGGGGCCAGCGCCTTTGAATCCGCGGCATGGCCGCCGCGCATCGCGCCGGGCAGCGCATCGTGCAGATGTTTCATCAGGGGGCCGGCGGTGAAGACGAGATGAATGTCGGCGAGTTTCAGGCTTTCGGCCAGATCGGCATGCAGCGCCGGACCGGCGGCGCCGAGTTCGAGCATGTCGCCCAGCACCATGATCAGGCGGCCGCCGCGCGTGCCGCCGACGGGCTGATGCATCTGGGCAAGGGTATCGGCCAGCACACGAACCGCGGCCGGGCTCGCGTTGTAGCTTTCGTCGATCACGACAAACGAACCGCCGTCCACGGATACGCGGGTGCGCGCGCCGCGGCCCGCGGGCGCGGCGAGTTTGGCGAGCGCGCCCGCCGCGAGATGGATGTCGGCGCCGACGGCATCGACGGCGGCCAGCGCCGCGAGGCTGTTCAGCGCCCAATGACGGCCGCTGACGATCATGTCGTACATGATCCGGCGACCATCGAACTCGGCGGCCACTTGCGTGCCGTCGGGCGTCAGCGACCAGGCGACGAGGCGCGCATAGGAGTCGCCGCCCATCCCGAAGGCGCGGATGTTCTTGCAATTGTAGGTCTTGGCGGCGGCGGCGAGGCGCACGTAGTGCGGATTGTCGCGCGGCAGCACGACGGTTCCCTCGGGCTCCAGGCCCGCCATGATCGCGGCCTTCTCGTCGGCGATTTCGGCGACGGAACCGAAGAACTCGAGATGCGCGGCTTCAACGGTCGTGATCACGGCCGCGTGCGGGCGCACCAGCTTCGACAGCGGCGCGATTTCGCCGGCGTGATTCATGCCCAGCTCAAACACGCCGAATTTTGTGTCGGCGGGCATGCGCGACAGGGAGAGCGGCACGCCCCAATGATTGTTGAGGTTGCCTTCGCTGGCGTGGGTCTTGCCTTGCGCGGCAAGGCCGAGCTTCAGCGCTTCCTTGGTACCTGTTTTACCAACACTGCCCGTGACCGCGATCACGCGGCCGTTCATGCGGGCGCGGGCGGCTTTCGCCAAATCTTGCAGCGCGAGAAACGTATCCTTAACCACTACCAGGCGATCATGGTAACTGTCGGAATCCTTCGGCGCGCGGTGCACGATTGCGCAAGCGGCGCCTTTTTCCAGCGCTTGTTTGACGTAGTCATGGCCGTCGAAGTTCGGGCCCTCAAGCGCGACAAAGATATCGCCCGCGCCCACGCTGCGGCTGTCGATGGACACGCCGTTGGCGGCCCACGTTCCCGTTGAAGCGCCGCCGGTCGCCGCGGCGACTTCTTTTGCCGTCCACAAAGCCATTATGACGCCGCTCCGGCGAGGCCCAGCACGCGGCGCGCTTCCTCGATATCGCTGAAAGGGATCACGGTCGTGCCGACGGTCTGGCCCGTCTCATGGCCTTTGCCGGCGATGAGCAGGGCGTCGCCCGCCTGAAGGGCGCCGATGCCGGCCGCGATGGCTTGCGAACGGTCGCCGATGTTTTTCGCGTTGGGGCAGCCCTGCATCACTTCGGCGCGGATCGCCGCGGCGTCTTCGCTGCGCGGATTGTCGTCGGTGACATAGACGTCGTCGGCCAGGCGCTGGGCGATCTCGCCCATCATGCGGCGCTTGCCGCGATCGCGGTCGCCGCCGCAGCCGAACACAACGGCGAGGCGGCGCGCGGCGTGCGGACGCAGCGCGAGCAGGGTGGTCTCGAGCGCGTCCGGGGTGTGGGCGTAGTCGACGTATACCGGCGCGCCGCTTTTGTGAAAGCCGACGCGCTGCATGCGGCCGGGCACGCCGTTCAGGCATTCCAGCGCCGCGACCGCACGCGCCGGATCGGCGCCGGCGGCGAGCACGAAGCCAAGAGCGCACAAAGCGTTACCGACCTGGAATCCGCCCGCGAGGGGCAAACGCACGCGGTAGCTCTTTTCCAGCGCGATGAGATCGAGGATCTGCGCGTCGCCTTCAATCGTCACGCCGGCCAGGCGCAAGGTCTCGCCCTGCTTGCCGTAGCTGATGACGCGGTGGCCCCGAAGACGACAGGCGGATTCAAACGCGGTGAACTCGGGCGTGTCGGCGTTCAGCACGGCGATGCCGCCGGCGATCATGACGTCCGAGAACAGGCGCAGCTTGGCGGCAAGATACGCCGCCATGGAGCCGTGATAGTCGAGGTGGTCGCGGGTGAAGGTGGTGAAGCCGGCGATGGCGATCTTCACGCCGTCGGCGCGGAACTGGTGCAGGCCGTGGCTGGACGCTTCCATCGCGACGTGGGTCGTGCCGTGTTTGGCCATCTCGGCGAGCAGGCTGTGCAGGCGCACGGGGTCCGGCGTCGTCAGGCTGCCGTCGATGCGCACACCCGGCGCATAAGCGCCCAAAGTGCCCATATAACCCGCCTTCACGCCCAGATGCGTCCACAGCTGCTGCGTGAAGTGCGCCGTCGATGTCTTGCCGTTCGTGCCGGTGACGGCGGCGACGGTCTCGGGCTGCGCGTTGAAGAAGCGCGCGGCCATCAGGGCAAAACGGCGGCGCGGATTGCTGTCGGTGATCAGGCGGATGACATTGCCCGTCGCGTTGGCGCGCTCGGCGCCGAGTTCGGTGCCCGGAGGCGCGAGCACGGCCGACGCGCCGCGCTTCACCGCTTCGCCGATATAGCTGCGGCCGTCCATCTTGGCGCCGGGCAGGGCGGCGAACAGATAACCCGGCTGCACCGCGCGCGAGTCCGCGGTCAGTCCCGTGATATCCAGATCCTTCAACGCCCGGGCGTCCATCCCCAGTTCCTCAAGCAATTCACTGAGTCGCATCGGCGTCCTCGATCAGGGCGCCGATGGATTCAGGTTTTTCAGTCGCGACGGGTTGCGGTTCATGCGCGGCCTTCACCGGCGCCGGGGTCGCGGCGCGTGTTTCCACGGCCTTCACAACCGGCGTGCCGTATTCGTTGGCTTTACCGCCGTAAAGCGGCAGCAGTGAGGCGAGCGGCTCGAACGTATCGGTATGGCCCATCGGGTATACGCCGAGCATCGGGGCGATCTGGCTCACGATACGTCCGACAGTCGGGGCCGAGTTCCAGCCCGCGGTCGCGTACATGGCGGTTTCGCGCGTGCCTTTCGGCTCGTCGAGCATGACGAGGATCACATAACGCGGATTTTCGATCGGGAAGGCGGCCACGAACGAGGTGTGCAGCGACGACTGGTTGTATCCGCCGCGGAAGGTCGTCTTTTCCGGGGTCCCGGTCTTGCCGCCGACCAGATAACCCGGCGCGTCGGCCTGGCGGCCCGAGCCGTCGACCACGATCAGGCGCATCAGCGCGCGCATGGCCTTCGAGGTCTTTTCCGAAAGCACGCGTTCGCCCTGCGGGGCCTCGTTCCGGTGGATCAGGGTCGCGGGGTACAGCGTGCCGCCGTTCACGAGCGCGCTGACGGCCGTCACGACGTGCACCGGCGTCACGGCGATGCCGTGGCCGTACGAGACGGTGATGGTATTGATCTCGCGCCAGGTGCCCGGGTACTGCGGCGTGCCGACTTCGGGCAGTTCAAGTTTGAGCGGGGACATCATCCCCAGCTTCTTCATGTAGGTCTTCTGCACGTCGGTGCCCGCGGCGAGCGCCATCTTGGCCGCGCCGATGTTCGACGAGTGGATCAGGATTTCCGGAACCGTGATGACGCGGTTGAGGCCGTGGAAGTCATCGATGGTGAAGCGGCCGATCTTGATCGGCTGGCTGGCGTCATAGGTCGAGTACAGGTTCGCCGAACCCACTTCCAGGGCCATGGCGGCCGTGAACAGCTTGAAGGTCGAACCCATTTCATAGACGCCGAGGGTCGCGCGGTTGAAGCGCGCTTCGGTCGAAGCCGTGCCGAGCGCTTTCGGATCGAAGTCCGGCAGCGAGACGAGGGACAGAAGTTCGCCCGTGCGCACATCCATCACCGCCGCGCTGCCCGCGACGGCGCGGTAACGCGTGATGGACGCGGCGAGGGTTTCGCGCACGACGTGCTGAACGCGCACGTCGAGCGAAAGGCGCAAGGGCGCGCCGTCCTGGGTCAGGGTGTCGTTGAAGGTGCGTTCGACGCCCGCGACGCCGATGTTGTCGGCGTCGGTCGCGCCGATCACATGCGAGAACAACGGGCCGTGCGGATAGATGCGGCGCTGCGAGTTCTCGAAGCCGAGGCCCGGCAGGCCCAGGTCGTTGACTTCTTGCTGCTGCTGCGGCGTCAGGTGGCGGGCGAGGTAGATGAAGCGCTGGCCGGAGCTGAGGCGGCGGTAGGTATCGTCGTACTTCAGCTCGGGCAGGATCTTGATCAGGCGCTCGGTCGCCTCGCGCGCATCGGCGATTTTGTGGGCGTCCGCGTACAGGTTCACGGTCGGCAGATTGGTCGCGACGATCACGCCGTTGCGGTCGACGATGTCCGCGCGGCTCGCGAGCGGCGGCGCGGCGGAGGACGCGGACCGCGCCGTGCGCTCGCCCGGACCGCCGGAGAGCAGCATCAAGTCGACGACGCGCAGGCCGATGAGCGAGAAGGCGACCGCGAACAGGCCGGCGGTCACGAACAGGCGCATGCGGCCGGTTTCGATGGCGTGCACGGTCGTGCCCTGGAGACGCAGTTTGCCTTGCCCGGCCGGGCGCACTTCTTCGCCGGGATACAGGAACGGCCGGTGTTTCTTCGCGCGCGTGATCATGGCTGCACCGCCGGAGACGATGTGGCGGCGGCCGTCGGGAACAATAGACGCTGAAGACGGGCAAACGTCACCGACACGATGCTCGGATTGCGAAGTTCGGTCTGGTACTGCGGCTTCACGTCGTCCAGCGGATTGTGTTTGACCGGCGCGCTCTCCGGCGCCGTCTCGGAAGCGCCCTTCATCGGCAGCGTGCCGATGTCGGCGATGTTCGCCACGGCCGGCGGACCGAACTCGAGGTATTGCGCGGACAATTCGCGCAGACGTTCCGGGTCGTTGAGGTAGGTCCATTCCGCTTCGAGGACGCGGATCGCGGCGCGGTCGCGAACGACCTGCGCCTGTTTGGCGACCAACTCATCCTCGAGCGCCTGCACTTTGTATTTCAGCAGGAACATGGAAACCCCCACCCCAATCGCGAGGGGAATCCACATAAGAGTGACGGCCCTCATGAGAGTCCCCCCGCGACGGAGGTGAGAAACGGTGCGCTCGTGCGTTCGGCGACGCGCAATCTTGCCGAGCGGGCGCGCGGGTTCGCGGCGGCTTCGCGCTCGGTGGGTGTGATCGGACGGCGGGAGATCGCCGTGAAGGTGGCGGTCGCCGAAACGGCGCCGAGGTTGGCCGGCGTATGGCGCGACGGACGGCTCGCGGCGCCGGAGCGGGATTTCAGGAAGGTCTTGACGACGCGGTCTTCCAGCGAGTGGAACGACACGACGGCAAGCAGGCCGCCCGGACGCAGCAAACGTTCCGCGGCGCGCAGGCCCCGTTCCAGTTCGCCCAGTTCGTCGTTCACGGCAATGCGCAAGGCTTGGAACGTGCGGGTCGCCGGATCGATGCCGTCGTTGCCGCGGCGGACTTCGGCGCGGATGACGTCCGCGAGGTGCAGCGTGCGCAGGAACGGGCGTTCGACACGCGCGGCGACGATGGCGCGCGCCACGCGGCGCGCATGACGCTCTTCGCCGTAGGTGAAGATGATGTCGGACAGTTCGCGTTCGGACCAGGAGTTGACGATGTCGGCGGCGCTGCGGCCGCTCTTTTCCATGCGCATGTCGAGCGGACCGTCGCGCAGGAACGAAAAACCGCGATCTCGGTCGTCGATCTGCATCGAGCTGACGCCGATATCGAGGGCAACGCCGTCGACCTGCGAAACGCCGCGTTCGGCCAGAAGGTCGGCCATGTCGCCGAACCGGCCGGGCACGAAGTGCAGGCGTCTCGGGAATTTTTCTTTCAGAACTTCGCTGCGCGCTTGGGCTTCCGGATCGCGGTCGATCGCCCACACGCTGCACTGCGCGGCCTCCAGAAGCGCAACGGTATAGCCGCCGGCGCCGAACGTGCCGTCGACATAAGTACCGCCGTCCTTGGGCCGCAGGGCTTCGACGACTTCGCCGAGGAGCACGGGGATGTGCTCGGGAGCTTTGTCCCGCGCGGCGGAGCTGTTCATTACGCGCCACCTTTGACGGTGGCGGCGACGCGGCGCAGTTTTTCCTGGCGCAGGACGGCCAGCGCGGACGGTTCCCAGATCTGGAACTTCCAGCCACGTCCGACAAAAGACGCTTGGTCCTTCAGCGCGGCTTTGGCGATGAATTCATCCGGCAGCACGACGCGGCCTTCGCCGTCGAACGGCAGGTCGCGCAGATCTTCCATGATCAGCTCGGCCGCTTCGTCGCGCGCCGTCGGCACGAAGCCGTCGCTCACGTTGCCGAGGAGTTTTTCAAACCGGTCGTAACCGGCGCCCTCGAGGCAGGCTTCGAAAAGGGACGGGTGAATGGCCACGGACGTGCGGCCCCGCGCCTGAATCACGGCGCGAAACGGCGCAGGGACGGAAAGCCGTCCCTTGCTGTCGATCTTGTTGGTGAACGTTCCAAAGAACGCCGTCATCTGCTTGGAGCCGCCCGTCCTGCTCGTTCCCCTTAAGTCCAGTGCGGAGTTGCTATCCAACCCGTTGAAAATGCTGGGTCTTGGCAATCCCTGAACATGGACCTTAATGGTATCTCATGGGATTTCATGGGTGTCAATGGGATAGGGCTGTAAGTCCTTGGGAAATCAGGGAATGTTCATCATTTGTTCTTTTGGGTGGCGCATGGGAACGGGGAGGCGATTTGTAATAAAATTACGCAAATAGAGGGGATGGACGGCGGCGTTGCCGCGAGGTTCCGCCGTGTTCGTGGTCGGACCGGAAGGAAATGCCGAACGCGTCAATTGCCGGGTTAAAGGCAATTACTACATCGCAGATCGCCTATTCGCGGCAGCCGAGTTACGCCTCGGCGCGAAACCCCAGCAGGTTGTCAGCAAAGTCAGTCTGCTTGAAGCAATTGAGCAGCGGCATTGGAGCGGTAAGTGAGCCCCTTCTTTGTCTCGGGGGGCGGAAATTAGCCATATATTTAATTTGCGTAAAGTAACAAAAAATGTTACTTTGCACAAATGAAAAATGCAGGGAAAATGCGGCCTCGGGCCTATCTGGATGAGTTGATGGCATCCGGGCGCTACGCCTTTACATCTGGCGAAGCCAAGGGGGCCCT